>NZ_LWFE01000336.1:0-8162 GCF_001635675.1 Oleiphilus sp. HI0061
TCATATGCATGATGAAAGCCACCTTTCTCCATCTCAAGCATTTAAAATAGATGTGTCTGGTGAAAAGATGCAGGCCGAGTCGATTTACTATGATAGTGGCGAGCTGATTTCAGGCACGAGTGTGGCAAGTATGTATGAAGATCAATTACTACTTGGTGCTGTATTTGAGCCCTTTGCCCTTAGATGTGCAAAGCCGGCAGAGGCAGAGAAACAAAGCGTGGCTGTAGAATAGCGTCGAATTCCAGCTTGATGTAAGGCTACTGAGTTCCCGCTTTGTCAGTGCTTTTAACTTTACGACGTGCCAAACCTAGACCAATTAAACCGATACTTATCAATGATAGTGTCGTTGGTTCTGGGATTTCGGTAACTATTGGGTTTGCATGAGCTTGTATGGTGATCAAGC
Organism: Oleiphilus sp. HI0061; assembly: GCF_001635675.1. NCBI lineage: Bacteria > Pseudomonadati > Pseudomonadota > Gammaproteobacteria > Oceanospirillales > Oleiphilaceae > Oleiphilus > Oleiphilus sp. HI0061. The sequence goes on from NZ_LWFE01000336.1 coordinate 404, forward strand.
TAAATAGAACTAGCGCGACCGCGCGACTTATATGTTTCATTTTACCTTCCTTAGTAATTTTTCCTTTACTGGTGAGACGATATAAAGGAGCTTTCAGTGAGATGGAATGGCAGTCTATCTATAGAATGTGACTAATAGATGAAGCCCTCACTAGATTTCGGGCGCGAGTGTAGCGCAGATTTAGCTCAAGTGCGATTGAAAGTTAGGATAAAAGCTGTAACACAGCGCCACGTTGACTATTCGCTTGTCCTTGTACGGCGATCTGTACCTGATCTCTTATTTGGCTCGCAGCTAGGTCTGAGGCCACCTGAGCATAGTCAGTGTCACTGATTCGGCTCCTCGCTTCAGCCGTATTAACTTTGGATATGGCGATATTATCGATCGAACTCTCGACTCGATTGCTAACGGCACCAAGTTCTGATTGGCGGGATAGTACTAGCTCAGATGCTTGGTTTAAGGTTTCTAATGACTTGCTAGCTTGCTCAGCTGAACTTAAGTCTACGTCTTCAAAGCCTAATTCTTTGATCTCTTTGGCTAAGTCTTTGCCTTCGAGTTGAATGCTCTTTCCTGGTTGATCCAGTTGAATATTGAAGTCTTGTTCACCACTGAGTAGGGCCTTGCCATTGAAGTTAGTGTTTTCGAGAATGCTATTTGAGTCTTCAATCAAGAGATTTGCTTCTTCTTGCAAGGCTTGTCGGTCTTGTGTGGATAGCGCACCGTTACCAGCTTGAATCGTCAACTCTTGTATACGACCAATGTTATCGTTAAGGCTTTTCAGTGCTCCGTCGGCAACCTGAATTGCGGAAATGGAGTCATTGGCGTTACGGATGCCTGCATCAAAAGCACCTAGTTGGCTATTCAAGCGTTCAGATATTGCTGCGCCTGCTGCATCATCAGCTGCGCTATTAATCCGGCTTCCTGAACTGAGCTGCTGCAGTTGTCTATCAGTTTGGGACGCACTGGAAAGGCTTTGAGGGCTGCCAATGCCGCCGTTGAGTGAAATAGTCATGATGATTGCTCCCGCCGAGATAGCTATTTTTTAATGATAGCGCGGGAAGTCGAGCAGGTCATTTATTAAACAGTAACGCTTGGTAACCAGCGCTACTGTTTAGGGTACTATTTTATGTCATATTTTTGCGAGTGACGTAATGATGCCTAACTGTTTCGTTAAAAGCTTCGACATAGGTAGGGTGAAATTGCGTGCCACTTTCGCCATTAATGAGTGTGACAGCACTGAACAGAGACTTCTTGTAGCTTCTATCTGCACGTTCGTTGGTTACTGCATAGAAGGTGTCCGCCAAAGCGATTAACATAGCACCACGGTGTATTTGTTCGTTTGCCAAATTCTTTGGGTAGCCTTTACCATCATATCGCTCATGGTGTTGAGCAACCATCGTGGCGGCTTCTGTCCAACCTTCCATACGACTTAGAAATTCTGAGCCCATCTCTATATGGCCGCGAATAGTACGAAATTCCTGGTCGCTTAGTTTGCTAGGCTTATTAAGTATGTCGGGCGAGACTAAAGACATGCCGATATCGTGAAGATAGACTGCAGCAGTTAATTGGTCTGTATCGATAGGCTCTTCAAGGTCTTTGTTGGTAGATAAGCACAACTCTAGAATGGAATCTGTTCTACCTTGTTTGTATATGCCTAAGTCATCTAGCTGTAAGGCAAGCTTTCTAAAAAATGCTAAGTCAGGGTTGTCCTGATGCTCAAGGCTCAGCGCGATACTGCCGGGTTTTTCTTCTTCAGTGCTACTTTTCTTCGCCCCGACCAGCTGGTCCATTGCTTTATCAAGTGCTTTCAGGTCCTGGCCTGCAGTGCAGCCTCTGACATCTTCGATAACCTTAAGCATGGTCGCCTGAGGCGTACCTTCTACCTGGCCATCACTAATCAGTGTATTGATCATATCCCGTATACGAATAACGATGGCAAAGATAAATTCGCCGTACATAGGAAGATAGGTACGCTGGCCTTGGCGCATGTCAGAGACGATTTCTTCGAGAGCGTGAATTGTTTCGACCAAGGGGTCGAGAAATACCATACGGCAATTACCTTTTAGAGAGTGAATGTCTCTAAAAAGGCGATGAACAAGTTCCGGATCTTTTGAGTTATCAAGTAATGCGATACAAGCTTCGATCTGCTCAATATTCTCTTGTAAACACTCTGCAAAATCTTGCGTTATTTCATTGTCTAGCTCAGTAAACTGAGGGCAGGTGGTAACCATCATTTCAATCCCGTTTTGATAAGCGCTATTAAGTCCTACTTTTAAGAATAGACCATGAGAGGAAAAATAAACGAAATTTTTGACTAGTTCACAAACTTAGGCTTGGCTTATAAGATTCTACTTAAAGTCCGAACCATTCTGGTTTGATCAATAAGACCAAAAGAACGCTTACCTGAATCGCAATAAATGGCATTACACCACGGTAGATATCACTGGTTTTGATGCTCGGCGGTGCCACACCCTTTAAATAGAACAAACTAAAGCCAAAGGGAGGGGTGAGGAAGCTGGTTTGCAGGTTCATTGCAATCAGAATTGCAAACCAAAGCATGCTGATACCTAGGGTTTCTGCGATAGGTGCCAGAACAGGGATGATAATAAAAGAGATTTCAACAAAGTCGATAAAGAAGCCTAGAATCAGAATGACCAACATAGTGAGAATCAAGAAACCCCATTTTTCGCCTGGAAGTTGCAACAACCATTCTTCCAGTATCATATCGCCGCCAGAATAGCTGAAGGTCATAGAGAAGGCCGTGGCACCGATCAGAATAGCGAACACCATTGCTGTGACGTTGACGGTTTCCTTAGCGCTATCCCAGAGCATCTGGAAATTAAACTGCTTGTAGAGTAGAACCAGAAATATCGCACCAATACCACCTAATGCTGAACTTTCCGTTGGTGTAGCAATACCGGCAAAAATAGAACCGAGTACAACAAAAATCAGCGCTAAGGGAGGAATAATGGCTAATAAGGCTTTGCGTATTTGTTCGCTCTTATCTTCCTCTGAAATAGGCATAGCAGGAGCCAAGGCCGGGTTTCGACTTGTTACAAATACTATGTAGCCAATGTAAAGAGCTATCAGCAAAACCCCCGGCGCAACAGCGGCTCTAAACAGGTCGCCAACAGGTAAACCCAGTACATCGCCAAGAATAATTAAAATAATAGAAGGCGGCACGATTTGACCAAGGGTGCCCGATGCGCAAATGGTGCCGCAGCTGAGTTGTTTATCGTAGTTATACTTGAGCATGCAAGGCAGGGATATCAAACCCATCGCAACCACACTGGCACCGACTACACCGGTTGAGGCGGCGAGCAAAGAGCCGACGAGTATGGTGCTAATGGCTACGCCACCATTGAGTCTGCCGAATAACTGTGCCATCGATTCAAGGAGTTGCTCAGCCAGCTTGGTTTTCTGGAGTATGACGCCCATAAAAATGAACAAGGGAATAGCCATCAGAATGGTATTTTCCATAATGCTCTGTATGCGGTAGGGCATAAAAGCAAACAGCTCAAAACCCTCTGCCCAAATACCAAATGCCAGAGCCACTCCTGCAAAAGTAAAGGCGACGGGAAAGCCCAGCATCAGCATTAGCAGGGCAACCACGAACATGACGATACCGCTCATGACAAGCCGACCTCTTTGCTTCTTGGGTAAGCTTCTTTCCCAACGATTACACGGAGAGCCTGAGTGATCATGCTTAAACTTGCCAAACCAATCAGTATAAAAGACAAAGGAATCAGGCTCTTGATTAACCAGCGATGAGGTAGGCCGCCCGGGTCACCACTGCCTTCACCCATTTGATAAGACTCATAAGCAAAACCAAGGCTAAAGTGAGTCACAAGTATAATGAAGGGAAGGATAAGAATGAGCGTACCTAAGAGGTTAATCCAGGCCTTGGTCTGGTCTTGCCAGTGATCATAGAAAATATCCACGCGGACATGGGCATTTTCTTGAATCGCATAGGGAATACCTAGTAGAAACACGCAAGAGAAGAGATGCCACTCCAGTTCCTGCATACCGATCGATACATCATTAAAGCCATAGCGCATGACCACATCGTAGAAAACGTTGATGAGTAGTAAGAGCATGGCGCTAGCCGAGAGTACTCCGCATAAACGCGCAATGCTTTTAAACAGAGTATCCAGGGCTAGAATTACTTGCATAGTATTAACGTGCAGACCTTATCTTAGGGGGCTGTGCTATCTAAATAGGCCTTATCAGACATATTGGTCCAGGCACGTGCTTTTTCCAGATACTCTTTCTGAGACTTAAGCACTCGCGCAGCGAACTCATCTTTAGAGGCGCTTTCGGCTAGCAGGTCTTCATTTGCCTGACGCATCGCAGCAAGTACTTCAGTAGGGAAGGTTTTAACTTGAATATTCGGATATTCGGTACTAATCGTTGCCCAGTTCTTAGCGCTTTCATGCATAGCTTGCGCATACATATCGTATGAGGAAGCTTTCATAGCTGTTTTAAGGATTTCTTGAAGATCTGCCGGTAGGCCTTCAAACTTCTTCTTGTTAACCAGGAACTGAAGTTCAGCACCGGGCTCATGCCAACCGGTATAGTAATACGGTGCAATTTTGTGGAAACCCATGCGCAGGTCAAGAGAGGGGCCTACCCACTCGAGCGCATCAATGGTGCCGCGTTCAAGTGCGGTATATAACTCGCCTGGGGGAATATTCGTAGGTTTGGCGCCCAGTTTGGCAATGACTTCACCCGCGAAGCCAGGAATACGCATTTTCAATCCTTGCAGGTCTTCTACAGTATTAATTTCTTTCTGGAACCAGCCGCCCATCTGGTTAGCTGTGTTACCGCCAGGGAAGGACATGAGATTGTACTGGTCATATAGCTCATTCATTAATTCCATGCCACCGCCGTAGTAAAACCATGCATATTGTTCGGAGGCGATCATACCAAAAGGCATGGTAGTGAAGTACATGGTGGCAGGCACTTTACCTTTCCAATAGTAAGATGCAGAGTGGCCCATATCGTATTGGCCTGACTTAACCATATCGAAGATACCAAAAGGAGACTTATGCTTGTTTGAAGAGTGAATGACGACCTTTAAGCGACCGTTCGACATCTTCTCGACCATCGATGCCATATTCTTGGAGGTGTCACCAAAAATAGGAAAATTAGGCCCCCAGGTTTCTGCCAGTTTTAGCGTGTATGAGTCTTGTTTTTCTACTTTGTGGGTGTGTTCAACCTTGTCATCACAGGCAACTAAAAACTGAACTGATATGACGATTGCTAGAAAGCTCACGACTTTTCGTAGAGACATTTGTGGCATCCTTGTTATTTTTGAAAGTGGAGCGCGAAATTTAACAGAACTAGGGTGTGCTTGAAAGCGTGGAATTGCTTTTATAGGTTTCTATTCAGAGCCATTAAGGCTACTCTTCGAACTCTTTATATGGGACCAAAATACCTAATATGCATCGATTATTCGCACTTTTGTTATTTCCACTATCTGCTTGGTCTGGTGAAGATAATCTGCACTCTTTAAGCTTTAGTTATGGCGTGCATAGCGAAACGCTTAGCTTCAATAGTTTTGATGCTGATTTAAGCCCGGAATCTATAGATCTCACATACACCTTTATTAGCCAGAAAGGGCCGATGCTCACGCTGGATACTTGGCAAGAAACCGCAAATACTAGCTTTGCCCAAGATGCTGAGTTAGAGAAAAAGGTGTGGGGCTTTGGTGTTTCATTAGCCTACCCTGTTTTATCAGTTGATCTGGTATTGAGTTATGTCTATAGCAAACCCGAGATGAAGGCTTGGGCAGCGTCTGGTAATCGGCTTGAAGAATATAGCGAGACCAGTGAATACAGTGCGGGAGTTAGTGGCTATTTTGCTTATGATGCTTGGTCGCTCGTACCTTCACTTCAGCTTGGCTTCCAATATGTTGACTCCCTCAACCAAAGCTACCTCAATGAAAATGTTATTACTTTGGAAGCCAGTCAGTCTGGCTGGTTTGCGGCTCCGTCTTTGAGTTTAAGCTACTTCTATGAATTGAATAGCCACGCTGCATTAAGTCCATTTTTTGGTCTGTCCTGGACTAACTTCTTCCAAGGCGAAGGCTTGACGCGAACGAGTATCTTCCGCCGGAGTGCTTCATTAACGTCTAGCACTGAAAGTGATCTGGAAACCGATAGCTCTGGTTCAATCAACGCAGGCCTTGAGCTGTTAATCGATCGATATCAAGTCGAGTTATCGTTTGAAGAAGCGATTGACCTCGACAATATCGGTACCCAATGGAACCTGCGCTTTGGGCTGGTTTGGTAGAAGAAGTGACTAAGGCTTGCGAATATTACGTCTTAGCTTTGCTCTTTGGCTTGGGCTGAGCCGCTTGAAGCTCTGACGCAGCTTTTGCTTTTTTGCCTCTGGGAGTTGCTTAAATTTACGCATACTCTTTCTCAGAGAGTTCTGATGCTCAGCAGGCAGGGCTTTAAAGCGCTGCATTTTATCTTTTAAGGCCGAGCGTGCTTCAGGTGATAGCGTTTGCCATTTGGAAAAGCGCTGCTTCGCAAGTTCTCTTTGCTCCTTATCCATATTTGCCCAACGATTTGCCCCTGTAACCAAGGCTTCTTGCTTGGTTTTGTCTAAGCTATCCCATTGTGATTGAAAAGGGCTGAGTAATATTTGGGTTTCGTTTGGCAAAGATGACCATTCCTCTGCAAAAGAAAGCGAAACAAAGCTGGCCAGTAATAATGTGATTAAGTGCTTGGGAAGCTTATTCATGGTTTGCCTCCTGTTCGCTATTTTCAGGTTCACTGGGCACCAAGTCGTGATCCTTGGAGTTGGACAGCTCGTTATCGCTAATCTGCTGTAAGTCGATAGGCGTTACAAGTTCTTTGCCATTGACGATTGTCTCGGCCAGAAACAGAAAGAAGCTCATATCTTGAATAGGCGCTTCGTTAGCTCGAACTTGAAAAGTAGTGAATGCATTAGCCATTACGCAGCTCACTAACAGATAAGGTTTCAGGTATTGTTTCATTTTCTAGTTGTTCCGATAACCAATAGGAGAACTCTAAATCTTCTGCAATATCCAAGTCTGTTTCGTCGAAGTTCGATAGTAGAACAAAGTCGTCAATATTTGCTTGAACAAGGTTTGGAATATTTTCTCCTTGCTTCTGTGGCAAATAGTTTATCAACAGAACAGCCGAAAAGCTTGCTGCCACTGTGAATCCTACTAAGGGGTGCCTAAACCATGGCTTTGAATTTTGTGCCATAGCGTCTTGTCTTGCTTGATATAGGCTGCGCTGTACTTTAGGGGAAAGATTCCGGGTACTTTCGTCCAGCGCTTGCTTAGCTCGTTGTTGAATTTCTTTATCGTTCATTCTCTTGACCTGAACTCTGGTTTACTGCAATTGCGCTTTTGATGAGCGCAGCTTTTCCATAGCGCGAAAGTAATGGCTCTTCACACTATTTTCGTTGATCTTCATTACTTCTGCAGTCTCCCGAACCGATAAACCTTCCCACGTCCTGAGTAAGAAGCATTGCTGCTGCTTGACTGGAAGTTGTTCGATGACTTTAAGTAAATGTTCTCCTAGTTTTTCACTGTCCAATAAGTTCAGTGGGTCTGCGCTGAGGTCAGCCATTTCGACTTCGCTTTCGGCGTCACTTTCATCAATTCGCCAGAAGAATATTTTCTTTTTTAGCTGCTCCTTACGGTGCCAATCCAAAATGCTGTTTTCCAATATTCTGAAGAATAGGGGTCTCAAGTCAGCAAGCGGCTTGTTGCTATACTTGT
>NZ_LWFE01000337.1:0-1172 GCF_001635675.1 Oleiphilus sp. HI0061
GGTATATGATCTGACAACTAAAGCGCGAATGTCCTTCCTAGATCAGAATAGAGAATTATTTGATTCTTTAGACATCCCTATTTTTAACATCACGGGTTCGACAACAGCGCTGGAAGTACCTTATTTTCAAATGCAGGGCGTAATGGAGTTAAACAAATACGACGCTCATAATGATATGCAGCTTACCCAAGCTCAAGCAAAAATAAAGACCGGCATGTCAGCAGATCTAGCCATGTTAAACGCACATCATTGGGATATGTCCTACGATGCATTCCCTAAACTAATGAGATTTGGGTCACCAAACCTAGACCATCCCTTTCCGAAAGAGGCTGCCCTAAAAGCCATGATTAAGCTAGCTATTGAATTAGGCTTAATAGATTAGTAACTAACCAGGAAGGCAAAGGCTGAAGTCAATGCTAACCTCAGCCTTTTTAAAAGATGATCAAGATTAAACGTGAAGCACTTCATCAATTTCATACTCAACGATTCCGCTAGGCACCTGAACGCCTACGGTATCACCTTCTTCTTTACCAATAATCGCTCGAGCGATTGGTGAAGAAATAGAGATTTTGCCTGCCTTGATATCAGCCTCATCATCACCAACAATGTGATAACGAACTTCTTCATCCGTATCGATATTGATCAATGAAACCGTGGTACCAAAAATAACTTTTCCTGTATGAGGGATAGACTTAACATCGATAATCTGGGAGTTTGAAAGCTTACCTTCCAGCTCCTGAATTCGACCTTCTATAAAGCCTTGCTGCTCTCTCGCTGCATGATATTCAGCATTTTCTTTTAGATCACCGTGCTCACGCGCATCGGCAATCGCTTCGATAACCTGTGGGCGCTTTACAGTTTTCAATTCTACTAATTCTTCTTGAAGGGCTTTTTCGCCTTCAACAGTCATTGGAATTCGATTCATCTTCCTTCCTTTATTCTTTTACCATATTTAGTGAGAGCTCTTCTTTCAGTCACGCTTATACTCATCATCAACAAGCAATTAATTCGAGTTATCAAAAAAGAGCCATCTGTATAAACAGCTGAAAAAAATAACCCGAAGCATTAGCTCCGGGTTATAAAATAAACGAGTTTTCTAGTGTAAGTCTTGAAGTCTACGTACGTGCTTCTCAGCACCAAAACGAATAGCTCGTGCAGTTGCATCACCACCA
>NZ_LWFE01000338.1:0-964 GCF_001635675.1 Oleiphilus sp. HI0061
CAAAACACCAAGAGTAAAAAAACGGGTAAAGTGCTAATTCTAAGTTTTTGTTTGAATAGAAGTGACACAATAAATACGGTGAGGCCGCAAATCAGAGTTCGGTAGGCAATTATGTCCCAGGCAGCATAGGGAATTAGTTTTGAAAAAAGTGCTGTACCACCAAGCAATAATGCGGCGATATGCATATGAAGCAGTACTTTATTATATATATTCATTTAAGCTTCATAGCAAGTATTAATTATCAGTAGCTGAGTGATACTGCCAAATACCATCAAGCTTAATGAAATGGCTATTCTCTACAATTCGCTGAGCCTTGCCCGACACTTTATAACGTGCAACGAAAGACACTTGGCCTTCCTTATCATCCTCTAGACCTGCTACTGTATCTTTAATTTTCAAACCAAGCCACTTACTTTGTGAATCGAAATCAAGGTTGCTTGGGCGGGTGTCCGGGTGCCAGCTTGTTAGAAGGTAGTCTTCATTCTCAAGTACAAAGGCACTGTAGCGAGAGCGCATTAGCTGCTCGGCTCTTAGTGCTTTAGCTATGTCAGCATGAATAAGAGCACAGCAGTCGTCATACGTCAGGGAAGACCCACAGGGGCAAGGAGCTTTGGGCATTAATCTCGTCTTAATTTGTCGCTAATAGCGATCGGATTGGGGAAGTTAAAGATAACAATATATGAGTTAAAGATGAAAGTCAGTATTGCTGTGGCCTGGATAAGGTGGGAGGCCTCGGTCCCTATCAAAGCCGATGCGGTTGCCAGGTAGGCAATCAGTAACGAAAACTCACTAATTTGGCCTAATCGAAAACCAGCTTCCCAGGCAATGTCATTGGGTTCTTTGCTGCGCGTAAGCAACCAACGGAATATCACTGGCTTGATAACAATAATCAGCCCAGCCAGTAGTAGTGAGGGGAGAATAACGTCTGCCAGTAAGCCTAAGTTGAATGAAGCGCCCAGCGAAA
>NZ_LWFE01000339.1:0-1172 GCF_001635675.1 Oleiphilus sp. HI0061
CAAACCAGCGTGCGCGAGTAAACTTAGCAGAGCCAATCAACACATGTGATAACAAGTTAGATATCACTGGAGATAGTGCATAAATCACCGAAATAATGCCCGAAGGTACGTATGCCGCCGCTATGTAAGTGCACAGCATGGCCAGAAAAACGCCAAGCAAAGAAGCGGCATAAACTTTAATAGCTCGCGCTGTCCACGAGAGTTTAATCTTAAAAAGGCGTAAGATCGCATAGCCGATAGCGGCCGCTAACAACATTCGCAGCGTAATTGCACTAATGGGCGTTATCGTTTCACTGCTCCACTGAATAGCTAAGGGAGTAGTCGACCAGATTATTATAATGGTGGCATACGCCACGGGCACAGACATGCTATATCCTCTTTTAATAGTTAGTTTAATTAAAGAAAATACAGCGATATAAGGTGGGTGAAACGATAAGTCACTGCATTTTCTTGCTGTGACTTGAAAGGCTTATAAAACAGACTACTTCTTCAGAAACACAGCGAGCATTGCCATACGGGCGCGCACACACCATCGCATGCTGGCAACCTTGCCTAAACCACGAATAGCGATTAAGGCATAGGCACAAAGCATGAGATCTTTCATTGCAGGTGCTGTGTTTTGATTAATAGTAGTCATAAGCCAATACTGGAGGGCTTTTAGCTTATTGTCAACGCTTAGAGTTCGAGTCGTTATAAATAGTTTCCCAGCGAGGTGTAGACTCAGCAACATAAGAACCAGTAAACTCGGTCTGTAAGCCTCCACGAGTGTTATACCACCTGATGGCAGTAAAATGAGGTTGCGGACCTATGTCCATCCAATGCTTAACTTTTTTTGGAATAATCAATAAATCTCCAGCCCCACATTGAAGTATATGTATCTTTTCCTGAACATGGATATATACGAGTACTGCCCCCTCAATAAAGAAGCGCGCTTCATCTTCGTTGTGCGTATGCTCAGAAATGTACTGACTACGCAATACCACGCCATGAACATCGTCTTCATGAATACGAGCGATATCTGCATATAAATAATTATGCTCACGCTTTACATTCTCAACCAGCTCTTCGTAAAGCTTAAGCAGCTGGTCTCCAGTTGGGCTCGTATTGGGCAGCATTGTGAGAATGTCGTGCTGAGCAAAATAAATTCCATCTTCGGCTAGCTCTGCTACTTG
>NZ_LWFE01000340.1:0-584 GCF_001635675.1 Oleiphilus sp. HI0061
CAAGAGGGGCGTGAAGACATTATGACTGACTTTGTCGCTCAGCTTAAAGGACTGAAGCATGGATGATGTCATACTGAATAAGCTCGCAACAATAAAACGGTGTTTGCAGCGAGTTCGCGAGGAATTTACTAGCGAGGCAGAATTCAAACAAAATTACACCAAACAAGATTCTGTTTTATTGAATATTCAAAGAGCGTGTGAGGCCTCAATTGATATAGCTAATTATCTAATTCGCGTGCACCGGCTGGGAATACCTCAGTCGGCACGTGATAGTTTCGATATTCTAGCAGGGGCAAAATTGATTACGGTCGACATCTCTGGCGCGATGAAGCGAATGGTTGGCTTAAGAAATATAGCAGTGCATGATTACCAAGCGCTCGATTTAGATATTGTGATTTCAGTAATTGAAAAGCACTTGTCAGATTTCGAAGTTTTTAGTGCAGAAGTTATTTCGGAGTAGTGAGAAGCTGCCCTTAAAGATCAAAACATAAAAGACGGTTCACCACAGAGGGCACAGAGCGGCCTACGGCCTACACCGAGAAAAGATAAAAGCTTTCATTTAGATGTGTCTCAATCTCTTCCTC
>NZ_LWFE01000341.1:0-840 GCF_001635675.1 Oleiphilus sp. HI0061
AAAGTCACACACTAGAGCAAGGTCAAACAACAATGTTTGCTTGATCTGCTTTTCCCATTCGAACACACCTATTGAGGCGTCAATTTCGAGCTTTTCAATTAATACCTCAGAGTAATCTTGAGCCATCAAATTAACCTATTGTCAGGATTAAAATCTAGCCTAGTGCAGGCAGCGTATCTAGTGGCCAACGTGCTTGTACTGCAAACTCATGATTTGAGCCCTGGCCTGCCTGCAAGCGCTGATAGCCGGCATAAGCGATCATTGCACCATTATCCGTACAAAACTCCGGACGAGCATAAGAAACCCTGGCACCCAGTTTTTTTACCATTGGCTCCAGAGTCTGTCGGAGATGCGTATTGGCACTCACACCGCCTGCAATAACGAGCGTTTTCATCCCTGTTTGTTCAAGGGCTCGTTTACATTTAATTCTAAGCGTATCAACAACTGCCTCTTCAAATGCTAGCGCGATCCTTGCCTGATCATCTTTATCCAACTCTTTCTTAGCACGGACATCATTTACCGTGTTCAAGGTAAAAGTTTTCAGGCCACTAAAACTAAAATCCAGTCCTGGCCGATCTGTCATTGGACGGGGAAATCGATAAGGTGTTCCACCAAGCTCTGTTCGGGCATATTCAGCCAGTTTCGCAATTCGGGGACCTCCCGGGTAATCGAGCCCTAACATTTTCGCCGCTTTATCAAAGGCTTCACCTGCCGCATCATCTAATGACTCACCCAGAATTTCATATTCACCAATAGACTGCACTGAAACCAATTGAGTATGGCCACCCGATACAAGTAAACCAATAAAGGGGAATTCCGGTGGACTATCTTCTAGCATCG
>NZ_LWFE01000342.1:0-872 GCF_001635675.1 Oleiphilus sp. HI0061
CGCGCCTTCAGATGATACCATGCATGAGCCAAGCGGGTTTTCAGGGGTGCAGGGCTTGTTAAATAGTTTGCATTCGTAGGGTTTTTTTTGCCCCGTCAAAACGGCAGGGCATTCACAGGCTTTGTTGTCAGATGCGATGTCATTGCCGTTTTTTGCGAACGTATCCTTATAGATATACTCGGCATCAAATTGTTGATATTCCTCTCGCAGCTTTAAAGCGCTGTCAGGCATTTCTCCGAGGCCTCGCCATTCGAAACTCTGTCGAAGGTCTAGGTACTTCTTGGTCAGTGCCTGTGCTTTCTGGTTTCCCTCAAAGCTTACTGCGCGCGTATATTGGTTTTCAACCTGGCAGGTGTTTCGGTTAATTTGGCGAACAAGCATTAAAATAGACTGAAGGATGTCCAAGGGTTCAAAGCCGGAAATGGTAATGGCTGTCTGGTAATGTTTGGCAAGTTCAAGATAAGGGCGTTCACCAGTGATAACGCTTACGTGGCCTGGGCCAATTAAACCATCAAGTACTCTAGTTCCAGCTTGTTTAGCTGGCTCTAGAATACCGGTGATTGCCGGAGGTGTCAGTACGTGGTTGCAGTAGATAAATAGGTTTTTAATATTGGCTTTGACAGCGGCGTCGAGCATAGCAACTGTAGGAGGCGTTGTCGTTTCGAAGCCAACAGCAAAGAATACGATATCCTTGCCAGGGTTATCTTGAGCCAGTGTTAGTGCTTCGAGCGGCGAGTAGAGCATGCGCACATCAGCTCCTTGGGCGCGTGCTTTTAACAAGCTCATTGTTTTGCTGCCGGGTACGCGCAACATATCACCATAAGAGCAGAGAATCGTATTTGGCTGCAGTGCGAGCGAGATAGCATTATCGA
>NZ_LWFE01000343.1:0-1250 GCF_001635675.1 Oleiphilus sp. HI0061
TCCTGGAACATCATTCTTAATACTTAGGCTCAGCACAGCTTCTTTTATGGCGCTATTTATAATCAGGACAGAAGCTGGGCTCGCCTCGGAAATTTTGACTGCAGGCTGAGCGTTAACGCTTTCATCGCTGTCTGTCTCAAGAGGCTTAGCTTCAGGTGCCGGGGCTTTAATTTCTTTAGGCTCTTCAACAACTTTGGGTGTACTCACAAGCTGCGCTAGTTCCTCTGGCTTTAACTCTCCCAAAGGTGGCACCGTTACTTCGGGCTTTGGTGAAGCCTGCTTTACAGAGTCAGGATCGTCTGTTTTTTCTATGACCGCTATCTTCGGCTCCTTGATACTGCTATCTAGTGGTGTCTCAGCCTCATCAAAATCAAGTGCATCATCCTTGTTGGCAGTGGATAAACTGATAAGCAACACCAGCACGACTAACACAAGCAAGCCAAACCCTACGATGCGGTCCCAGCGAACAAAACTCTCTTCATAATGGCTATAGTCTTCACGCTGCTCGGGCAAAGGTCCGAGTGCTATCTTTCTTTTTGAGCTCATTTGTTTTTCTCTATGGCCGTGCGCCTGCCTGAACAAGCATTAAATCAATATCAAAGAAGCCCTTTCGTCGAGCAATTTTCAGAGCAGTATCACCGTCATCATCCTGATAATTCAGGTCCGCTCCAACAGCTATTAGCTGCTGGGAAATCAACATATTGTTATCTTCTACAACATGCATAAGCACCGAACGCCCCAAAGGGTATGCGTCAACTTGAGCACCGGCATTAATGAGTATTTTTAGCGTCGTTAGGTGGCCCTTTATCGCTGCTTTTGCTAAAGCTGTATAACCCTCTTTATCTCGATGATCCAATGATACACCTCTTACAATAAGCATTTTCACGATCTGATCAAAGCCCTGATCTGCCGCTTCAATCAACGCACTAGAGTCGCCCAATGAAAACCCTTCCTGCCACTGACTCCCTGCCGTCAACAAGATACGACTTATCGACGCATGTCCATTACTGAGAGCCAAGGAAAATGCCGTTCCTTCGGGTGCCATAGCATTCAATTTACCACCTTGAGAAAATGCCTTTTTTAAAGCACTGCTATCACCCCGTTCGGCAGCAAGCATCATTGGCGTTTTAGCAGGAACCTTTTGAGGACTGAGGTCCAGACGGCTTAGAATTGCTTCCGTTTGCTCATCATTTCCGGAAATAACACTACACGATGCTATCAACATCCCTGCAATGAATAGTATCATTAAG
>NZ_LWFE01000344.1:0-847 GCF_001635675.1 Oleiphilus sp. HI0061
TTGTGTTGAGTTGCGCGCCTAGCATCTCTTTACACTTATCTAAATGATGAAGATAGCTACGACTAAAGTTCTTACAGGTATAGCAGTCACATTGTTCATCGAGCGGAGATGGGTCTTCTTTATGAGCTGAATTTCTTATCTTGATAACACCCGTTGAAGTAAACAAATGGCCGTTGCGAGCATTTCTTGTCGGCATTACGCAGTCAAACATATCGATACCGCGACGAACAGACTCAACCAAGTCTTCAGGCTTCCCTACTCCCATTAAATAACGAGGCTTATCTTCAGGCATTTTATAGCCGATATGATCAAGCACCTTCATCATTTCTTCTTTCGGTTCACCAACAGATAAGCCACCAATGGCATAACCATCGAAGCCAATATTGGCTAAGCCTTCCAGGCTTTCATCACGCAAGTGCTCATACATTCCGCCCTGCACAATGCCAAATAAAGCTGAAGGGTTATCACCGTGAGCCTGTTTACTACGTTCAGCCCAGCGCATCGATAGCTCCATTGAACTACGTGCTTCTTCTTCCGTTGCAGGGTAAGGCGTACATTCGTCAAAAATCATAACGATATCTGAACCAAGCTTACGCTGAACTTCCATTGAGATTTCAGGCGTCAGCTCTACTTTAGAACCATTGATAGGGGACTTGAATGTTACACCCTTCTCGCTGATCTTACGCATATCTCCGAGGCTAAAAACCTGAAAACCTCCAGAATCAGTCAGAATTGGTTTATCCCATTGGATAAAGTCATGCAAAGTACCATGTTTCTCAACAATGTCGGTGCCCGGTCTTAGCATTAGATGAAAAGTATTTCCGAGAATAATATCCGCGCCAATCTC
>NZ_LWFE01000345.1:0-986 GCF_001635675.1 Oleiphilus sp. HI0061
AAGCGTTTCGCTATCGAAGACCTTTACGCCACCAGGCGTGTAGTTGGAAACAGCTACTAAAGATCCATCCTGACTAATGGCACCGCCAATACTATTACCGCTTTGAATCACTCGCTTACTGATCTCTTCAGTCAAGATATCGATCTTGCTTAAGCCACCATCGCGACCAAATACATAGGCGTACCGTTCGTCACGAGAAAAAACAACGGAAGCGTGCGAAAGGTCTCCCAATTGATCTATGCTGCCGACGGGCTTCTTGTCACTGGTATCGATGATCTTTACGCTTCCAGTAGCACGTTCAATAATGACGCCCATGTCACCTGTTGCCCTGGGCTCCGTCTGGGTATGCAAACAAGTACACGCCCCCAAACTAATACTTAGTAAGGCCACTGCAAGGCTTTTAATTCGCATCTATCATTTCTCCCGACTTCAAAGCTTTAGCAATCCAGTTAGCATCCGCCTCAGACAAAATAGCTTTCCATGGGGGCATTGGCGTTCCAGGGCGACCATGTAGGATGACAGCCATTAAGTCTTCAACCGAATATGCCTT
This sequence comes from Oleiphilus sp. HI0061, assembly GCF_001635675.1. NCBI lineage: Bacteria > Pseudomonadati > Pseudomonadota > Gammaproteobacteria > Oceanospirillales > Oleiphilaceae > Oleiphilus > Oleiphilus sp. HI0061. The sequence goes on from NZ_LWFE01000345.1 coordinate 551, forward strand.
GATATTTTCCGGCAACAAAGCCGGGCCTAAACCACCTTTAAACAGCATCCCATGACATGATCCACAGTCTTGTTTCACTAAATAGTCCAGTTCCAGTGCACGCTCTTCAGAAACTTTCAGCTCAGCTTTTTTAACAATAACCTTGCCCCTCATCTGTGGATGAGGTCCGCAGCGATAGTCAAAGACACCAGCGCGATCAAATAAGCGTTCAACGCTTTCTTCGGGCCAGAAGTATTCACCTTCAGGCTCTCCCAAACCTTCAAACCATACGCTGTGATACTGCCTCTTCTCGACATTCAGCCAACGCACCGTATCGCCAATATTGACTGTTACAACTTCCGGTATGAAACGCATCTTGTGTGTCTTTACTTCAACAAGTTCTGCAGATGAGACGCCCGCCAGCAACAAGTTCGCGAATAGCACTATTGCCAATCCC
>NZ_LWFE01000346.1:0-693 GCF_001635675.1 Oleiphilus sp. HI0061
GGTGAATAGTTTTGTGTTCTTCATGCACCATCGGCGTATCAACTTCTGGCGGACAAATCACTTGAACCGCTACACCTTCAGGCGCCAGTTCGGTGCGCAAGGCCTGAGCTAAACCCACCACCCCAAACTTAGAGGCATTGTAAGAGGTATAGGCATAAGTACCGACCAACCCTGCCATAGAAGCCACCAAGGCTAACTTGCTAGGCACTTTGTTTTTCTTCAATAAAGGAATAGTCGCCTGAGCAAAGTTACGAGAACCAAAAAGGTTAACTGTCACAACAGTCTCAAACTCTTTAGCTGGTACAGCTTCAAATAAACCAGTGCGATTAATACCTGCACAATGCAAGGCTATCGTTGGTAATCCCACATGACACGCCGCTTCTGAAACTACTTTAAGCAGGCCATCCAGGTCTGTCACATCGGCTTCGTAATAGGCAATACCCTGACTGGAGTTATGCCTTAGATCCTCAATAAGCGATTTTGCCTGCTCATCAAACTTTAGATCGAATAAGGCCAGGTTGGCACCCGTTTTTACGTAGCGCCGTGCGATTTCCTGGCCAATGCCACTCGCTGCACCGGTGATATAAATCGTTTCTTGATTCATTAGTGTGCTGCCTCTGATTGTTGTTTTTTAGTAGTCATCGAAGCTTCCGGCGCGAAGGCATCCTCATCGATACAGAGTATCTTGGGTAG
>NZ_LWFE01000347.1:0-15332 GCF_001635675.1 Oleiphilus sp. HI0061
GCTTGGTGAAATTAGCGAGGACTTGGCGCAGTTTGCTGAGGCTAACCCCGACAAACCCGTTGCCCCTTTCGGTGTTAACTTGGTTGTACACCCCTCGAATACGCGTTTACCGAGTGACCGAGAAGTGGTCAAGAAGCATAAGGTTCCTTTTGTCATTACCAGTCAGGGCAACCCTGCAGAGATAGTGAAGGAAGTGCATGAGTGGGGCGGTGTTGTCTTTCATGATGTAATTCGGGCAGAGCATGCGAAAAAAGCAATTGCTGCGGGAGTGGATGGAATCATTGTTGTCTCGGCAGGAGCAGGAGGCCATGCGGGTACCGTTAACCCCTTTGCTTTGGTGAGAGAAATTCGAGAATTTTGGGACGGCCCTTTGGCTTTGGCCGGTGCTGTGAATGATGGCTACGGTATACGTGCAGCTGAAGTGCTGGGAGCAGACTTTGCTTATATGGGAACACGCTTTATAGCCACCGAAGAAGCCGAGGTAGACCCTGACTACAAAAAGATGTTGGTTGAATCAGGGATTAAAGATTTGATCTTCACAGATACCTTTACTGGCGTGAAGTGTAACTTCCTTAAGCCGTCAATTGAGCGTGCTGGCGTTGACTTGGCAAGTTACCAGGCCAAGGAAAGTGTCGATCTTGATTTGGCAGGTAGTAATGCATGGAAGGACTTTTGGAGTGCTGGTGAAGGCGTATCGGGCATTCACACAATTAAATCGATGGCTGATTTAGTTAAGGAGCTAAAGGTAGAGTACCTGGGCACAGTTGAAAAGCCGGGCTTTGCCGAGTAAAGGTTATAGTACGGTTAAGCTTGGCGCTGACGATACTGGGCAGGCGATACGTCCGCCCAACGCGTAAATGAAAGCGAATGTGATTTCACTTACGATGTGTTTGAGGGGTTGTTTCACGTCTTTAAGATATTTGCTCCACGTGTTAGAGAGGCAGATGCTGCGCTACAACAGATCGCATTATTTGTCCGGAAAATATTGCGAGCACTTACTCGTCTTTGTACTTGTCAGCGATTGCCAGGAATAAGTGGCAGTTATCCAGAAAGGCATCAAGCATTACCGGGTCAAAATGCTGAGCTCTGCCCTCGCGCATAATCTCTAAAGCTTGTTCATGTGTCATGGCGCTTTTGTAACAACGCTTGGAGATCAAGGCATCATACACATCGGCAATCGCCATTAAGCGTGCAGATAATGGGATAGCTTCTTTGCTTAGCCCTTTAGGGTAGCCAGAGCCATCCCACTTTTCATGATGACATTAAGCGATTTCCTGTGCATATTTCAGGAAGCAATCGCCCTCTTGTGTCCTATTTGATAATTGACGAGCTTTTTGCAGGGCATCGCCGCCTAAAGAAGCGTGACTGCGCATGATCTCCCATTCTTCTGCATCCAGCTTTCCGGGCTTAAGTAGTATTCGATCGGGGATCCCTACCTTTCCAACATCATGCAATGGTGCTGTTCGGAACATTGCATCGATAGCTTCGTCATCTAACTCATCTTTATATTCGGGTAAGTCGCGCACCAGTTCTGCAAGTTGTTTAACGTAATGTTGGGTACGAACGATATGTAATCCGGTTTCCTGGTCACGGGTTTCGGCGAGCGTGGTGAGTGCGTTGATAACGACTTCCTGGGTATATCTAATTTCTTCAGTACGCTCTTGAACGCGTTGTTCAAGTAGCTGATTTTGCTCGGCAAGGGATTTCTTGGCAGCCCGCAAGGTAAGCTGGGTACGAATTCGAGCCAAGACAATGGGGGCTGAAATGGGCTTGGTAATATAGTCGACGGCACCATGGGCCAAGCCCGCGGCTTCGTCACAAACTTGGTTCATTGCGGTAACGAAGATTACGCGAATGTCGGACCACTCATCATGTTCTTTGATGCGGTCAAGCACCTCCATGCCCGACATACCAGGCATATTGACATCGAGCAAGATCAGTTCGATAGACTCATGCTGCTGCTCGAGCTGTTGTAATGCCTGAGTGCCATTAGTGGCGGCAATAAGATCGAACTCGGATTTGAGTGCTTCAGAAAGTAGACGTAAATTGATAGGTTCATCATCAACTATCATAATGAGCGGCTTGCTCATAGATATATCCTTTTAAGTAATTGTCCTAGAGTGCCTTGGTGCTAAAAACTATGCTATATAAGTATGCAGAGGATAGATCCGATGTCCAATAATTGCTGTTTCAATAAGTCGTGTAATTGATAAAGACACACGTTAAAATCGACAAATTCACTAAAATATAACAAAAGGCATAAATCATAAATGAGTGAACATGATTCTTCTTCCATCTTGTCATTAGTCGAAGCTCGTATTTTGGGGGCCTTGATGGAGAAACAGCTAACCACACCCGATGTCTATCCTTTAACGCTCAATAGCCTGGTGACAGCCTGCAATCAGAAAACTAGCCGTGAACCGGTGATGGATCTTTCTGAAGGTGATGTTCAACAGAGCCTTTATGACTTACAGAAGCGGGCCTTGGTAAAATTTGAGTACGGTTCAAGAGCGGATAAATATGACCAGCGTCTGACGCGTGAATATCATATGAATGACGCAGAGCACGCTATCTTTTGCATGCTCTTGCTGCGAGGCCCGCAGACGGTGAATGAGCTTCTCACCCGAACCCGCAGAATGTATGAGTTTTCAGGGCCAGAAGAACTAATTGCTTTAGTCGATAAGCTGCTAAACAGAACAACACCATTGATGTGTCGCTTACCGTCGTCTGCCGGACAGCGGGAAGATCGTTATATGCACCTGCTCAGTGGGGAGCCTGATATGACGCAAATACAAGAGCCTTCAACACCAGTAAGCGACTCTTCAGCGTCTTCAGATGAGCTCTTCGCTCGAATTGAAGAGCTTGAGAAACAAGTCGCTTGGCTGATGGAGCAGAAGCAGTAAGCAAACACTAATAATAGCGAATAGAGCGAAGGCTAAAATAAGCTTTCGTGACGGTCGATATTAGAAAGCGGAATCGTGATAAATGGCAGGCCTAGGGCATCGGTCTTCACCTTGGCCTGTAAGACTTGGCTACGATTTTCGCTGCCGGTTTCGCCGATGTAGTAATACATTTCTGCGATACCGTGGAATTTCTCTAAAGTGATGATGTTTAGCTGAGTGTTTTCAGCGACCCCTGGAACATAGCCAAAGGGTATGGCAATACCAAAGTTGTCCAAGTCTGTGCCAAGAGAGGTGTAGAAGGCTGTCATCACCTGTTCAGACTCTTCTTGTGTGGCCACAACATTGATACCGAAACGGCTTTCTAACTCAATCGCCAAACGTTTGTCGGCATAAGCTTTAAGGGGTGAATCACTTAAAAAGTAAGAGTTGATATAAACGTTTTTACCTTCGAGTGCATCTAGCTTTTCATCTTCAATACTTCTGACCAGATCATCGATGCTATGTGTGACTAAGCGCTGAGCAGTAGCCCCCCCCAAGGTTCCTTGTAAGTCACGGGTTGAGCATGCTGCAAGTACTAAGCATATAAGAAATAATAAAATAAGGCGCATGGTAATTATCCATTATAAAATTCTAAAGGCCTAAGGTAGCTTATGTGCTATAAAGATGGAATGGAGGTAGCAGGAAAAAATGGAATTGCAGCGGGGTTTATTTATTCACTAGTGTTAGTTAATAATAAACCCCTGATAGAGGTTATGCCTGTTGCTTGCGTCGAGCTGCACCAAGGCCTAGTAATCCAAGACCTAATAATGCAAAAGTTGCTGGCTCATCGACTGAAACTGAATTTTCAGAGTCTGTACTTAGAACAACGTTGTCTAGCATGATACCCATGTTGTCTGCACCAGCGTGATTAAAGCTGATCACATCTGTTGTTTCTTGAGCAATATTAAATGTACGTGTCACTGTTTCCCAGCCTTGAAAGGCAACTCGAGAGAAGTCTTCGTTAAAGAATCCGCCTAAAGTGACTTGCATTTCGTCGAAAAATGACTGGGGGCGCTGACTACCTGAGATGTCAAAGCTCAGAGTATATGTACCTGCTGCCAAAGTAAGTGCATTAGAAGAAAATATGCCCGCATTGCCGCTAGATCCATCAAGGTCAACGCACTTTCCTGAATAACCTGCACAGTTGAGGCCCCAATCACCTTGAGCTACAAGGTCGACTGTGCCGTCAGATACGTTCCAGTTAGTGAAGTTGTTATAGTCAGTATCAGAACCTGTGTGAACTGTAACGTCAGGTACTTCGGAATCAAAATTATCTGAAAAGATAATGCCAGCATTAGCACTAACACATGCTGCACTTAACAAAGCGGCAGAGATGATTTTCTTCATGGTGTTTACTCCCTTAAATTTAGTGTTAAAAACGATCTAATTTAAAGCATTAATCGTGCCATTGAAGATATACGTCAATAAAACAGCTGCTTAGGAATATGTGTCACTCTTGAGTGTAAAAAAAGTCGACGCTATTTGTTGCGTTTGGTCAAATTTGTGAACTCAGTCTATTCCAAGTAGCTTATGCATTTGTAAAGTTAAGCGCCATTGAGGATGGCTCAGGCAATAGTCGAGGGCTAAACGGGTATTGTTTATTTTGTCTGGGTCTTCACCAAAGCGCACAGCGGGGCTGGCCATGGGCGATAAAAAATAGTGATCAGCAGGGAAGTCTTGATAGGCTTCGGGGAGTGCATCGCTCTGAGGATAAACCAGCTTCAGTTCATCACAGCGATCAAAAACAATGCTTGATTTGCCTTTTGGGCTAAGGCATACCCAGTCAATACCCTCAGGAAGAGGGAGCGTGCCGTTGCTCTCAATAGCGATCTCAAAACCTAGCTGATGCATCAACTCTATCAGTTTTGGGTCAAGCTGAAGTAGTGGTTCTCCGCCAGTGAAGATAACGTAGGGTTTGGCTATACTCTTACGGCTTGAAGAAGAGCTGGCGAGTACTTGATTGCTGTCCCAGAGTGATTGAATTTTTGTTGCCAATGCTTGGGCATTAGCAAACTCGCCACCATTTTGCCCATCTGTGCCAAGAATATCTGTGTCGCAGAAATTGCACACAGCGTCTGCCCGGCTATCTTCTCTCCCATTCCATAAATTGCACTTACTAAAACGACAAAATACAGCTGCACGCCCTGCACGAGCGCCTTCGCCTTGCAGGCTGTAAAACATCTCTTTAATTCGATATTGCTGTTTACTGCTTTTTGTCACGGTCTTTTTGTGCTCTGGTAAGGGGCTTAGAGAGGGCCTTAATGACTTAAGGTCTTCTCAGGGCTATTTGCTGAAGTGTACTGGTATGAGCGAAATGAATGGCTTTTAGTTTTCGCCGGTAATCGCTTTCAGTGTTTCGTTACGAGATTCCATCATATCACGGACGGCTTTTGCGTCACTCATTGCATTGAATGCATCATCAGCTGTTAGTTGGCCATCTGCCAGGGTTTCTGACATTTTGGGTTGTGGTGCATAGGCTGAGGTAGACTCTTCGTCCGACTCGATTTTCACACTTTGGATAATATTAACATTGGTGTTTACATTCATGGTTGATACGTTCTGAGCCCCTGCTGGGGGTCTATCACCATAGTGCCACATGCCTGTTGCGTCTTGCCATTTGTAGAAGGACACTTTGTTACTGCTGCTTGAGCTGGTTGTCGAGCTCGAGCTTTCATTGCCGGTAAGGCTGTCGGGTAGTATTTTATCAGGAATCAGGTCGGCAGACGTCGGCATGGCGAGTGTAGGCTTACCATTGTCCATCTTAAAGAAAAAAGGCAAGATGATTGCGGCGGCAAGAATGCTGATGGTAATAAAACGAGAAATCATTTTCATGGTGACAAGTTCCTGTGTCTTTGTGCTATTAAGATCATGTTTTGTGTTGTTAATAGCTAATATTGTGTTTACAAATTTGTGACTGGATTTCAGAGTCGGAGCAATTTGGTAAACAAGTTCGAATACATAATAATAGATGTGATTTCGGCAGCCTGCTAGCTAATAAATTACCAATCAGAATATCGATCGTGTCTCCGTTCTGCTCAAATGGAATCGTCTGAGATAGCTTAAACAGTAAAGCATGTTCGACTTGTTCGGCTTGCAGCTCGTTTTGCTGAACGTCCTTTCTTAGCGCACCTTTGGGTAGACTTTTTCTTACCTGCCTAAGTGGTGCAACGACTTGTTCGTGCCAAGAGTCTAGCTCTTCGTTGATGTTGGGTAGCAGCGGTGTAATATTCTTTTTCATAAGCCCAGCCCACATTGCAAAGAGTGATAGGTTGACGCGAAAGCCTTGGGCATCTTGTAGGTCTAATAAGGTGTCTTGCAGTGTTTTATTCTTCCACAGCTTAAGTGAACATAGCCAAAATTCATTCTCTAGAGAGAGGGCGTTCATTTCTGCTGCCGATATTGCGGTGATAGAGGGGCGGCTATGAGTCATTTGGTTAGAGCATATTTGATAAGTGTAAATCGAAATAAATCCATAGGAATTTATCGGCATCTTAGGATTGATGTTGCGTAGGATATCCGCTACCGTCTGCGCCATCCAGACATATCTTATCAGTAAAGGCAGGTTTCCTGAATGTTAAAGATCGATGCATTGACCCTACGAAGAGGCCCGGAGCCTTTATTAGCCGAGGCGAATGCCCTTGTGCATGCCGGTCAACGTGTGGCGATTATTGGCGCCAACGGGGCAGGAAAAACAAGCTTGTTTAAACTTATCTTAGGCGAACTTAGCCCGGATTCGGGTGCCTATTCTTTGCCCGGTAACTGCCGTGTTTCTCATATGGCTCAGGAAGTCACAGCAGGAGAGCGAACGGCTAAAGATTATGTGCTCGATGGCCATCAGCAGCTCCGTAGTCTGGAGGCTGAATTAAAACAAGCTGAAGCCGCACACGATGACCATAAAATTGCTGAACTCCATGGAGAGCTGGAGCACATAGGTGCCTATGAAGCACCAGTTATCGTGGAAAAGTTACTGCATGGTTTGGGATTTGATCAGAAAGACATGCAGCGCCCGGTTAATGACTTCTCTGGTGGTTGGCGAATTCGTTTGAATTTGGCGCAAGCACTGATGTGCCCTTCTGACCTATTGTTGCTGGATGAGCCGACGAACCACTTGGATCTAGATGCGATGCTCTGGCTGGAGCAATGGCTGAAACGTTACGAAGGTACGGTGTTATTCATTTCTCATGACCGTGACTTCATTGATGCCGTGTCGACACATATTCTTCACTTCGAACACAAGCAGCTGAATCAATATACAGGAACTTATAGTGAGTTCGAGACGCAGCGTGCTCAAAAGCTTGCTCAGCAGCAATCTCAGTATGAAAAGCAGCAGCAGCGTATTAGCGAAATTCAGTCTTTTGTAAATCGCTTTAAAGCGAAAGCGACCAAGGCAAAACAGGCTCAGAGTCGTGTTAAAGAACTTGCTAGAATGGAGCTTATTGCCCCGGCTCATATTGATTCACCGTTTAACTTTAGCTTTCCTGAGAGCGACAAAATATCTAGCCCATTACTAAGCATTCAAAAAGCAGACTTGGGCTATGAGCAGAAAGCAGTGCTCGAAGATTTTACTACCAGCATCTTACCGGGTACACGAGTAGGCCTTCTAGGGCCAAACGGTGCCGGTAAGTCGACTTTAATCAAAAGCCTGGTAGGTGATTTAGCTCAGCTTAGTGGTCAGCGTGCAGAAGGAGAGCACCTTCGAATTGGCTATTTTGCCCAGCACCAGTTGGAAGCCTTGGATCTGAGCGCGAGCCCTTTCTTGCACTTGCAGAGAATTAACCCAAAAGCGACGGATCAAGAAATTCGTAACTTTTTAGGTGGTTTTGATTTTAGAGGCGACGCTGCATTGGAGACCATCGAGCGTTTCTCGGGTGGAGAAAAAGCTCGCTTGGCTTTGGCGATTATTGCTTGGCAGAAACCAAACCTTCTAATGCTTGATGAACCGACTAACCACTTGGATTTGGAAATGCGTCATGCGCTGACGATGGCTTTGCAGGCTTTCCAGGGAGCAATATTGGTAGTTTCGCATGATCGTCATTTACTAAAGAATACCGTCGACACCTTCTGGCTGGTGGCAAACGGGAAAGTCGAAGAGTTTAAAGGCGACCTGCACGATTACGAAGTTTGGTTGCAAGACTTCCATAAAGAGTCGAGTAAAACTGAAACTGTAGAGACAGACAGTGCAGACAAGCAAAATGAATCAGCGGAAGATAAAAAGGAACGCAAGCGTATCGCTGCGGAGCTTCGTCAGAAATTGAGCCCACTGAAGAAAAAGCTCAAAACCGCAGAAAAGGCGATGGAGAAGCACCAAGAAGCTTTAGCTGAGCTCGAAGAGAAACTCGCTGCCCCAGAGATTTATCAAGCTGAAAATAAAGCCAAGTTGAAAGAATTGATGGATGAGCAGGCAACACATAAAGTCGGTTTAGAAGAATCCGAGATGGAATGGTTTGAACTGAGTGAAGAGATCGAAACGGCCGAGAGCCAGATGTAGTTTTTTCTCAAAGCTTGGTTTTAGTGTAGGCAGAGAGCTCCGTCTTTTGCAGGATCAATCTCGTGCTAGCCCGCTTGCGAGCCGTGGAAGGCTCTGCCTACAAGTTTGTGGATTCACAGGTAGCGGGCAAATAACGATTATCGTAGGCAGAGGGTTCCATCCCTCGCAGGTCGATGCCCCGTGCTAGGCGTGGAAGCCTCTGCTTACAGATGCTTCTACTTGGCCTTTAATGCCTCACCCGAAAATGAAATGCCTTTCCAGCCTTGAGTAATAAAGTTGCGAATGTTTTGGTGGTCATTGCCCTCAGGGTTCTTGAGCACATCTTCGCGATAGTATTGACCAAAACAAGTTAGAGTTTGTTGCTCATCCAGGTTTTGAAGCTGGGCAAAAGCAAAGAGTTTGCAGGAGCCCGAGTTCTGCCCTGCCTCATTGGCTTGCTCGCCATTTTGAAAGGCTGTGGGTGTAAATTCATATAGCTCGTCAATAATTGCCATTGTATCTTCAAACTGAATGCTGCTTGCATCTTGGTTTAAACGTTGGACGAAAGTCTCTAAATTAGACAAAGTTTTCTCCCTGGGTGGTGAATATAATGAATTTTATATGATATCACTTTACTTGCCGGATTTTTCCAATTAAACTTCGCGCCCCTAAGTGGAACTGTGTCTATATTTTGATCGCTGTGCCAGTAAGCCAAGCTTGCTGAAATGTGCACTGCAGCCATAGCTCAGTAAGAATTTATCAATATAACTTTATTGGAACAGGTAATTTTAATGCCTTCTGTAAAATTGAAAGAAAACGAGCCATTTGATATCGCTCTTCGTCGTTTTAAGCGTACTTGTGAAAAAGCAGGTGTTTTGTCTGAAGTTCGTCGTCGTGAATTCTACGAGAAGCCTACTTCTGTACGTAAGCGTAAAGCAGCTGCAGCTGTTAAGCGTCACGCGAAGAAGGTTCAGCGCGAAACAAAACGTTTCGAAAGACTGTACTAAGATTTGTCACCACTCTTTGTCTATATTTTAGATAAAGAGAATGTGAGCGATAAAACGACAAGGTCTAGGATAATGATATTCTAGCCTATTGTTGTTTTTTGCGTTTTAAGCAGATAAAACTTTACCCTTGCTCTATCAGGTTGATCGCGATATGCGAGTGTCTTGGTACGGTCGTTATGCAGGTAGGGTTCTACAGCAATGTAATTAGATGGAGTTTAGTGTGAGCGAAGCCGGTGCAAGTACTTTAAAGGCAAGTATTACCTCTGCAATGAAAGAGGCAATGAAAGCTCGCGCAAAAGAGCGTCTAGCGACTATCCGTTTAATTCTGGCTGAGTTTAAGCGTATCGAAGTTGATGAGCGTATAGAGTTAGATGATGCTCGTGTGCTTGCTGTGCTAGATAAAATGCTTAAACAGCGTCGAGATTCAATTAGTCAGTACGAAGCAGCAAGCCGCCAAGATCTTGCGGATGTAGAAGCTGGCGAAATCGCTGTGATTGAGACGTTTCTACCCGCGGCACTGACTGCCGAGGAAATTGATGCTTTGGTCGCCGAGGCAGTGGCGAGCTCTGGAGCAGAATCAGTTCGGGATATGGGCAAGGTGATGGCGGTGCTTAAGCCTCAGCTTCAAGGTCGAGCTGACGTCGGTAAGGTAAGCCAGATCGTTAAGCAGCGCTTAGCTAGCTAGACTTCAATTCCAATTATCTCTTGAACAGAGCGGGTCTACTACAAGGTAGTCATTTAGTCTTTGTTTCATGGCTTATGCTATATTATGCATCTTCATTGAGTAGTGTGTCGTAGCAGATGGCAGGATTAATCCCACAAGATTTTATAGAAGACCTCGTCGCGCGAGTGCCTATCGCCGAAGTTGTGGGTTCGCGCGTACAGCTTAAAAAAGCGGGTACTGCACTGAAGGCCTGTTGTCCTTTCCATCAAGAAAAAACACCCTCTTTTCACGTTAACGCTCAAAAGAACTTCTACCACTGCTTTGGTTGTGGCGCGAGTGGTAACAGTATTAACTTCCTGCGCGAACACGATAACCTGGATTTTAATGAAGCGGTTGAAGAGCTGGCGAAGATCGCTGGCATCGAGGTGCCGAGAGACGAAAAAGTCCAAAAGGTATACAGCCTTCAAGCAAAGTTGTGGGAAGCTTTAGAGTACGCAAATCTGAAATACAGGGATGCGCTAAAGTCTCATGCCAATAAATCGCGTGCTCAGGACTACCTGAAAAGGCGTGGCTTGTCGGACGAAGTGATTGAGCGCTTCGCTATCGGCTTTGCACCGGCCGAGCGGGATTTTCTGAGTGCTAAAGCCGCCCCAGAAACCTTAAAGTCACTCATTCAGACCAAAACCGTTCTCGATAAGTACGACAACCCCTTTGATCTATTTCAAGATCGCTTAATGTTCCCTATTCGAAATAGCCGCGGTAAGACTGTGGCTTTTGGGGGGCGAACCTTAGGGGACGACAAAGCTAAATACATCAACTCACCTGAATCGGAAGTTTTCCACAAAAGTAATGAGCTTTACGGTCTGTATGAAGCGAACCAGGCAACCCGACATCTTGATAAGTTGTTGGTAGTGGAAGGCTATATGGACGTTGTGGCGCTAGCGCAGTACGGTATTAACTATGCGGTAGCCACCTTAGGGACGGCGACAAATAGCGAAAACCTCTCTCACCTCTTACGACGGTGTAAGCACATTATTTTCTGTTTTGATGGCGATCGAGCCGGATTACAGGCTGCAAGAAAGGCAATGGAAAACGCCTTGCCTATGTTTGAAGATGGGATGCAGCTGGATTTTCTATTACTTCCCGAAGGAGAAGACCCAGATACCCTAGTGAGAGATGAGGGTAAAGATGCATTTGAAGCAAGAGTGAATGGTGCGCAGCCTTTATCGGAATTTATGTTCAAAATTTATTCGGAAGGCTTGGATCTGAATATTGCAGAGCATAAAGGCATGCTAAAGCAGCAAGCTGAAGCCCAGATCGAGCAGGTGAAGTCTTTCGTTTTAAAGAATGCCTTAAGGCAGAAACTGAATTCACTCATGTTCAAACGTAGGAATAAGTTCAGACAAGACAAGCCTGAAGAGTCTCAGGACTTAGTTGGCGCCAGGGTGATTCCTGACCCGGATACTAGCCTTTGTTTAGCGCTATATTACCAGCCAAGTCAGGCTGAAAATTATCTAAGTATGATCAGTGGGCACCAAGGGTTTCAGCAAACTCGTGACTTCGCAGAGTTTCTCTTTCTTCAAAAAATAGCAACGACTCAGTCTTTGTTGTTATTTCTGGCTACGGATGAAGTGGGTTATCGTGCTCAGTTCTCTAGCTTATTTGATCGCTTGGAATGGGTGCCCGACGCGAAGGAAATCCAGGACGTTGCGACTGACTTGCTGCAACGGCTGAAGAATAAACAAACCCAGAATGACGCCTTGAAAGCAACAAAATTCAATAAGCTTCCTAGTGAAATGAGCGAATCTGAAAAGCAAGCGCTAAGAGCTATTTCCCTAAGGAAATCTAAGTAAAAGGCCTTTTAGTATTCGAAACGGCCAAATTTATGAAAGTTATTCCAATTCAGACTTGAAAAATCTCATTTTGGATCCATATTGATTTGGTTGAAAAGCAAACTTTCTATATAATGGCCGACTATTTTTTGATCGGCCATCAGTAACGAATTCCAACTTATAGGATAGACATGTCAGGCAATTCACAACAGTCTCGTTTAAAAGATCTCATCGCCCGCGGTAAAGAACAAGGGTACCTGACTTACTCAGAAGTAAACGACCACCTTCCAGAAGATATTGCGGATCCGGATCAGGTTGAAGACATTATTCGCATGATCAACGACATGGGTATTCAGGTTGTTGAAGTTGCGCCTGATGCTGATTCATTGCTTATGTCAGATGGAGATTCAACAGACGAAGTGGCGGCGGCTGAAGCAGCTGCGGCACTGGCAGCAGTAGAAACCGAAGCAGGCAGAACAACTGACCCAGTACGTATGTATATGCGTGAAATGGGTACTGTAGAGCTACTAACGCGTGAAGGCGAAATTCGTATCGCCAAGCGTATCGAAGAAGGTGTTCGGGATGTGATGGCATCTTTGGCTCACTTTCCGGGTGTCGTTCAGGGTATCTTGGATCGATATGACACGACAGTGGAAGAAGAAGGCCGTCTAAGTGACATTATTTCAGGCTTTGTTGACCCAGAGACCGATGCGATTCCTGCACCGGCTCCTATAGTCGAAGCGAATAGTGCTGATTCCGACGACGATGACGAAGAAGAGGGCGAGAAAGGCCCTGATCCAGAAGAAGTGCGTGAGCGCATGGATGAACTTCGTGCTCAGCTAGCGGTAGCCTTAGCAGAAGAAGCAAAGCATACTCGTAGCAGTAAAGAAGCAGCTAAAGCTTATAATGAGCTAGGTAAACTGTTTGCACCGTTTAAATTGAGTGCCAAGCAGTTCGATGCCTTGATCGTTGAAGTTCGTACTACCAACGAAATCGTTAGGATTAATGAGCGTGCAGTTATGGCGCTTTGCTCCAGATATTGCGGTATGGATCGTAAAGAGTTCATCAAACGATTCCCGGGTAATGAAGCAAACCTACAGTGGATTGACGGCCTAATTGAAGAAAGTCACCCCTGTGCAGCGAAGCTAGAAGCGAACCGTGTTGAAATTACGCGTGCGCAAAGAAAGATCGCAGAAATGGCTAACATAACTGGCATGACCATCGCTGAAATTAAAGACGTCAACCGTCGTGTATCGATTGGTGAAGCAAAAGCGCGTCGTGCGAAAAAGGAAATGGTAGAAGCCAACCTTCGTTTGGTTATCTCCATCGCGAAGAAATATACCAACCGTGGCCTACAGTTCCTGGATCTTATTCAGGAAGGTAACATTGGCTTGATGAAAGCGGTAGATAAGTTCGAATATCGCCGTGGTTACAAGTTCTCGACTTACGCTACATGGTGGATTCGTCAGGCAATTACTCGTTCTATTGCTGACCAGGCACGTACGATCCGTATTCCGGTACACATGATCGAAACCATTAATAAATTGAACCGCATCTCACGCCAGATGCTTCAGGAAATGGGCCGCGAGCCAACACCTGAAGAGTTAGGTGAGCGCATGGATATGCCTGAAGACAAGGTACGTAAAGTCCTTAAGATTGCTAAAGAACCAATCTCAATGGAAACGCCTATTGGTGATGACGAAGATTCACACTTGGGTGACTTTATCGAAGATGGCCAGGCAGAATCGCCCGTTGATACGGCTACAGGCCAGGGCTTAAGAGAGTCTACACGTACGGTTCTTTCCGGACTAACTGCTAGAGAAGCAAAAGTACTACGTATGCGTTTTGGTATCGAAATGAACACAGACCATACTTTGGAAGAAGTAGGTAAGCAGTTCGACGTAACGCGTGAGCGTATCCGTCAGATCGAAGCGAAAGCGCTAAGAAAACTACGCCATCCAAGCCGCTCAGATCACCTAAGAAGCTTCCTGGACGAATAAGCATTTTCCTCTAGCATCTTCTTTCGGGGCGCATTATAATGCGCCCCGTATTGATCAAGAACTCTCTGGATCATCTCTTGGCTCAAAGCCAAAATCAGTGCCCCCTTAGCTCAGTTGGTTAGAGCACCCGACTCATAATCGGTAGGTCCCCTGTTCAAGTCAGGGAGGGGGCACCATTTTTCTTCTTTTATTTCAATTGGTTATTTTAGTAGCTGGCATGCTTGGAATAAGTTGTGCTACATCAGTGCTACATTGGCCTCATTGTTGATTTGCACCCAAAACTGACCCACTAAAGCCATATATTTGCATCGAATTTTGACCCACGTATAAACCTATCCCTGCTTCAGCAAAGCAGGAGAAAATGGAGTGATAGACGTGGCTCTACTAAGCGTAATTCGACGCTCGCATATTCGGGAGGGACAATCGATTCGATCGATTGCTCGGAAGACCGGATTGTCACGAATTACTGTTCGTAAATACCTCAATAATAGAAATTTAGACCCAAGCTACCCTGCAAGGAAGTCGCCGAGTAAGCTGGATGACTACGAGAAGACCTTAACCTGCTGGCTTCACCGTGAGGTGAAAAAGCATCGAAAGCAGCGTAAGTCAGTCAAGCAGCTATACCAGGATTTAGTACAACTGGGTTACACCGGTTCCTATGATCGTGTTGCTGCGTTTGCACGGCAGTGGCGACAAGAGCAACATGAAGCAAAGAGCACTGCCGCTAAGCGAGTCTATGTTCCACTGACTTTTGCACCAGGCGAAGCATTCCAGTTTGATTGGGGCGAAGATTTCGCCACGATCAATGGTCGGAAGTGCTGCCTTCAAGTTGCTTACTTCAAGCTAAGCAATAGTCGAGCTTTCTTCCTGCGAGCTTATTACAAACAAACGCACGAGATGCTGTTTGATGCACACAATCATGCATTTCGGGTCTTTGGTGGCGTGCCTGAACGCGGCATCTACGACAACATGAAGACTGCTGTGGATAAGGTACGATCAGGTAAACAGCGCGATGTTAATCGCCGATTCCAAACGCTAGTCAGTCATTATCTGTTTGAAGCTGAGTTCTGTAATCCAGCTGCAGGTTGGGAGAACGGCCAAGTCGAGAAAAAGGTGCGAGATGCTCGGCATCAGTTATGTCATACCGCTCCCAAGTTCAAGACTCTCGAAGAACTTAATGCTTGGCTTGAACGCCAATGTATTGAACTGTGGCACCGCCAAAAACACCCAGAACAATCCAATCTAACGGTTGCTGAATGCTGGCGACAAGAACGGCCATGTTTAATGCCTGTCCCAGCGCCATTCGATGGCTATGTAGAAGAGACTAAGCGAGTCTCTTCTACATGCTTAATTACGTTCGAGCGTAACCGCTATAGTGTCCCGGCAAGCTTTGCTAACCAGCATGTGAGTCTTCATGTTT
>NZ_LWFE01000348.1:0-1429 GCF_001635675.1 Oleiphilus sp. HI0061
GGGTAAAGCACACTTACGGTGTGGCAGGAGAAGGCTTTGCCAAGATTCAAGTGGAGTTCAAAGTAGGAGAGGATAAAACCGAATCATTCGTGAGGCTCTATGACCAGGTGGAACGATACAAAATTCAGTTACCGCCTTTAGCGGGCGAGCCACATATTCATCTGATGGATGTGGATGATATCCCCTTTATAGTTGTGACCTTGGCTTCTGACAAGTACGACCGCTATCAGCTCACACATATGGCTGAAAGAATGACCGAGCATCTACATAGTATTGAGGGCGTTGGGCTCAGTGAAATTCATGGTGGTCAGGAGAACGAAGTACGCGTTGAGATAGATCCCACGCGTTTACAAGCTTTAGGTTTGGGCTTAAATCAAATTAGAGCGCACATACAAGGCGCTAGTATTGATCACTCGCTTGGCTTTAAGGTGATCGACAAAGACAACCAGCATTTGCGAATTAGTCATAAGCTGGAAGACCTTGAAGAGCTTAAGCGATTGGTGGTGTTTCGTGATGACGATAAAGTCGTTCATCTACAAGATATAGCGCATATTACCACCGAGCCAGATACCAAAAACTTAAGCTTATCTCGCTTTAACTTTGGCCCCTCAGATAGTCGTTATAAACAGTACAAAGGGGAAGAGATGGCGGCTGTTCATATCGGTATCGCTAAACAGGCCGGTGTTAACTCAGTTCCTTTATCTGAGGCTATTCTGGAACGCGTCGCATCGATGCAAGAACAATGGATTCCTAACTCTGTTGAAGTAGTTACCACCAGAAATGATGGCCAGACTGCGGATGATTCTGTTAACTATCTTATTGAGCACCTCTTTATTGCAATCGCTGTCGTGAGTGTCGTGTTGTGGGTGTTTCTGGGGGGGCGCGCGGCGTCTATCGTATTCATTACGATACCTATCGTTTTCGCTCTGGTGATTGGAATCGACCTATTAGCCGGGCCAACTTTGAATCGTATGGCGTTGTATGCCTTGATACTCGCCTTGGGACTGTTGGTTGATGATGCCATTGTTGTCATCGAAAATATTCATCGGCATAACCAGTTACTCCCGAAAAATAGTTCTAAAGAGGCTTATTCAAAAGCCATTGTTAATGCCGCGTCTGAGATTGGTAACCCCACAACATTGGCAACAATTACGGTGGTTGCCGTATTCTTATCTCTGCTGTTTGTGACGGGAATGACGGGTGAATATTTTTATCCTATTGCGTTCAACGTACCTGCAGCGATGATCGCATCTCTATTGGTTGCGTATATTATTACGCCGCGCGCCCACCCAGAAACACCCACAACACGACACTCACGACAGCGATTGCAATAAAGAGGTGCTCAATAAGATAGTTAACAGAATCATCCGCAGTCTGGCCATCATTTCTGGTGGTAACTACTTCAACAGAGTTAGGAATCCATTGTTCT
>NZ_LWFE01000349.1:0-775 GCF_001635675.1 Oleiphilus sp. HI0061
TGAATCTTCCGGCTTAACGATCTGAACCATCTCAACCTTGTCGAATTGATGCTGACGAATCATACCGCGCACATCACGACCATAGGATCCAGCCTCACTTCTAAAACATGGTGTATGGCAAACAAGTTTGATAGGCAGCTTGGCCGAGTCGATAATCTCATCGCGAACAATATTGGTTGCAGGAACCTCTGCCGTCGGGATTAAGTAAAACTCTCTGTCTGCATGCAATTTAAATAAATCTTCTTCAAACTTCGGTAACTGACCAGTTCCGAACAATGAGTCACTATTAACAACGTAAGGAAGGTAGACTTCTTCATAACCATTTTCAGCTGAATGCGTATCAAGCATGAACTGCGCTAAAGCACGATGAAGCTTGGCTAACTGTCCGCGCATCACCACAAAACGTGAACCGGTCAATTTACTTGCAGTTTCAAAGTCTAATTGTTTATTGATGTCACCTAAAGCTACGTGATCTTTAACCTCGAAATCAAATTTTCCAGGCTCACCCCACTTTAATACTTCGACGTTATCATCTTCAGAATTACCTTCAGGCACTTCAGAGTCTGGTATATTAGGCATGCCTGCAAGCAAATCGTTTAACTGATCCTGCACTTCACTTAATTCCGCCTTTGCAGATTCTAAAGAAGCACCAATTGTATCCATTTCGGCAATTAGTGGCGCAATATCTTCTCCGGCCGCTTTGGCTTTACCAATCGATTTTGAGCGAGTGTTGCGTTCATTTTGAAGCTCTTCAGTCTTTGACTGTATTTGCTTA
>NZ_LWFE01000350.1:0-1074 GCF_001635675.1 Oleiphilus sp. HI0061
TGGCAACAGTCTATACTGTCATGGACAGTATCCGTGGTGCAATGAGCATCATTGGTGAGGAGAGGTTAACGTCCTTGTTATTGAAGTGCATGTCCTGTATTCAACAGGAGTTGGTTGACGGTGATACGATGCCTGACCAGACTTTGTTAGAAACTCTGGCTGATGCACTGACTTCATTGGAATACTACATTGAGAGTATGACCAAGGCACAAACCCAGAATGATGCTTTGTTAAAGTTGTCAGAAGAAAGTCTGGCTTCAATTGGGTATGGTACTTAAGCTTATACAAGGGTAGGAGGTAATTATGTTCTTGCCCGTCTTGTCTATTGCTATTCTCGGCGCTCTGCTAATTGTTATTTCTTTCAAGTACCTGTTCCTTCGTACATGGTTCAAGGCATGGCTAAAAGCTACGCTTGCTATTCTAGCTATACTCTCTGCAATGGCCCTTCTTTACAGTTCCTGGGATTTGTACAGTTTTAAAGCACAAACTTCTGCTCAAAAGATAGCAAGCGTTGAAACATTTAGACTTGGACCTCAACGATATAATTTGGTTTTAGAGCTAAACGAACAGCCTCCTCTGCACTTTGAAATAGAAGGGGATGTGTGGCAGCTGGATGCTCGCTTGCTCGTCTGGGGAGATTTCTGGCGCTTTTTAGGGATGGAAGATGCATTTCGTTTTGACCGCTTATCTGGACGTTACCATTCAATAGATGATGAAAGAAATAAGCCCAGGACGCTGTTTAATCTTTGGCAGGCTGACAAGGGCTCAGAAAATACGCTGCCTGTGCTTAGAGATTTTAAGCAATGGCTAACTAGTTATAAGTGGCTGCCAGGGGCGAGCTTGGTTTACGGGAGTGGTACCTTTATTCCTATGAAAGACCGGGCTCGGTTTAGCGTTTATTTGAGTGAGGGTGGTTTGCAGGCTCGAGCGGAGAATGTTCAGGCACACGAGGCAATTGAGAGCTGGCTTTAAGCTTTAAAACCGGCTTAAGCGATTTAAGTATTCAATCGCACGTTCTTCTGACCAGTAGAGTCCTTCTTTGTTAAAGCCCATAAAGCCAACATGACCACCAAA
>NZ_LWFE01000351.1:0-996 GCF_001635675.1 Oleiphilus sp. HI0061
GCACGTACTCTGGATATTATGTTGTCAGCCAATGGTGTAGGTACCATGTGACCTGATTGTCTTACAAATAGTGGGTCATCAAAAACACGGCGTAGACGACTTAGCGAGTTACTGACAGCGGGTTGAGTGATATGAAGGGACTCAGCAGCCTTAGTCAGATTTCGTTCTCGGTAAATTACATCAAAAACAATGAACAGGTTTAGGTCAATTTTTTGAAGCTGCATAGATTATTAAACTCAAACAAGAAGTTGTTGTTCAGGCATGTATTTAAGCAGCTATAGGTGATGATGTCACTAAAGCACCTTCAGGCTAAATTAGCCTGAAGGTGCGAATCAATCTAGCTAGCACTTTAAGGCGCGCAGCTGTCGCCTCTTGTCCCATTAACGTAGTTCCAGCAGTAAAGTAGTGTACCATCTTCGTTCCATCGTTTTAGCGTGCCATGGTAACTGCCATTCGCGAAGTGCGCTTCAAATTCCTTATTCCCATTTTCATACCAATCGCTTGAGAGGCCGTGTTTCTCGCCATCAGCATAATAGTCTTCGGATTCTTTTTGACCACTTTCATACCAACTTGTCTGGGCTCCGCAGTATTCGCCGTTGTAAGTATAATTTTGTGACATTCTGATGCCATTGTCATACCAGGCTTCGGACAGACCATGAGAATTTCCCTCCTTATAATAGCCTTGAGAAGAGATCTGCCCATTTTCATGCCAATATCGACTTAATCCATGCAGCTGGGCATTGACGTAGAACTGCTCTCGGTCAAGTATTCCCGGGTCTTCATAGTAGTTTGCGCCATGACCGTATGAGCAAGAAGTATACGAGTTGGGATCACTTTCATTGGCCATCGTAATAGCCTGATTAAAAGTATTCGAGCTGCCGAGTTCGATATCGTAGGTGGATGGGCAACTAGGGCTATTGGATTGAGGAATATCAGCAATAGGGCAGGTCGAATGGGTAAATTCAGATTCTTCTGATGCATAGTCCTGGCCATCAA
>NZ_LWFE01000352.1:0-1185 GCF_001635675.1 Oleiphilus sp. HI0061
GTGCTCGGCGTACATTAAGGCTTCACTTGAATTTGTTACTCGTCCAACCCAGGCCTGACTTTTCTCAAACGAGGTTTCCTGGTTGCTTGCTAAAGAGTGGACTTCATCTATTTCCTCTTTACTTAGGTATAAATGTTCTTCGTGGTTACCGTAGAAAAAATCGTGCTCGTGGGTGTGGTAGTGAGGGTGGTTGTTAGGGTCGAAAGGCAAGCCATCATCGCCAATCTCGCCAGCTTCGTAGGCGTGATCGTGGTCATGGTCATCTGTATGAGTATGGGAGTGGCTACTAACATGAGTATGGCTATTGATAGATATACGGCGAATCTCATACTCGGTATCTGGGTCTTGTTCTAGGTCAATTTGGTAGTAATTGAATGTGCTGAGAGCACAGTCCTCGGGTGCTGTTTTTACATATAGTTTATGTTCATTTTTGTACAGTATCTCATCAATGAGTCGGTTTTCTTCATCAAGGGTTAGAGACGGCCGAATATCGCAAATAAGAGGGGGCTTGCCATCCACAGGCTCAAAATTGACAATTGGGTGGGCATAGCGAGTCACTAATTCGAATAAAAATATAGAGGAACCTTTGCTGTAAGCAATAAGCTCAGGAAGCAAGGTGTGTATAAGTGAAGAATTGCTGTCGTCACCTTGAACTTCTTCTGCCTCGTCGGTGTCTAGATATACAATGTGGCCTTCAGGAGAGCTAACTAAAGTTGGGTTTTCATCGTC
Organism: Oleiphilus sp. HI0061; assembly: GCF_001635675.1. NCBI lineage: Bacteria > Pseudomonadati > Pseudomonadota > Gammaproteobacteria > Oceanospirillales > Oleiphilaceae > Oleiphilus > Oleiphilus sp. HI0061. The sequence goes on from NZ_LWFE01000352.1 coordinate 730, forward strand.
TGGCCCAATGAATAGAGAAAGTCGCGCTGCGCTGTCCTCGGTAAAATGGGCTTCTACAATCTTGCTTTCGCCTGATTCCGGGTCGNACTCATATAGTGAGTTGTTTTTAATAAATGGAAAGTTCAAATTTTCGATTATTGGTGGCAACTCGGTGGTGGTTTTGTTTGACTCAGAGCAAGCTGCTATACCCATCATCAAAATGGCTAATATTAAAAGTCGTGAATGCATTTTCATCTGCTTGGTAACCCTATTCCTTTTGTAAATGCGTAAACTCAATGAACGCTGCTCAAAAACTACATGCCATCGACTAATAATANCGATAGAGATTGATCTTCAATATCAGGATCTGGTGTTTCTTGACTGGGGTTAAAAATGAAGCTGAAATTGGCGCGCTGCTCGACCCCCTCAAGAGAGTAGGTCGCTTCAAAGTTTAGAAAGCTATAATAATCGTTGATG
>NZ_LWFE01000353.1:0-802 GCF_001635675.1 Oleiphilus sp. HI0061
GTATTACATGACGATTGATGACTCAATTGTTCGACGAGAAAACATTGATGGAGATCGTTACTACGAAAATGGTGGCGAGACCACGCATCAGGGGGCAGAGTTATCAATACTACAGACCTTAACAGAGGAATTATCCGCACGATTGGCTTATAGCTACTCGGAGCACGAGTATGTGAACGATGAAGATTATGGCGATAACGAGCAAGCTGAGGCGCCTAACAGTTTGGCTAACTTACGTTTGAACTATTCTCCTCAAAAGGTGCAGGGTTTGACGACTTCATTGGAGCTTGAGCATATTGGTGAGTATTGGATGGATGACAATAACACTAAAAAATATGGCGGCTATACGGTTACACACTTAAAAGCACTATATAAAATTTCTGAACAGCTCAAATTGAGCGCTAAGATTAATAACCTGTCGAATAAAGTGTATGCGGAAAATGCCAGCTTCAGTTACGGCAAAGAGAAGTATACACCAGGGGCTCCGCGTCAGTTATTCGCAGGTATTGAGTATCGGTTTTAAGACATGATGACTAAAGAACGCTCAGGTATTTTTTTCATACTGTGCCTTTTGCTTGCACTCTTATTGACCTGCAACCAAGATGCAGAGGCAGCAAAAAAGCATGGAGCAATGAAAAACAGTTTGCTGCCTGAGTGTCAAGGTATGGCACTTCCATCTGTGCATTGTGGACGCGCTCCATCGTATGCCGAGGGTAAGGATAAAGTGTATGTGGTCTTCTCTCAGAATGGCCATATCTACTTATCTTCATCATCAGATGAAGGGCGCAGCTATACGCCTCCT
>NZ_LWFE01000354.1:0-788 GCF_001635675.1 Oleiphilus sp. HI0061
CTCGTGTTTTGATGTATCGATACCGCTTCGAAAGAGCAAAGATGAATCACAAGATGTTTTATCATTTACACACTTATCAGAAGAGGAAAAAAACCAGCTCAGCAATCTTAAGCTGAAAGTTGTTAGCCCTTGCACCTTCGAAACTGAAATAATATCAGCAGATCTCAGAAGTTCAGGCCTTAATATTAATGCTGAGCCAAGCAGTCATTTATTATTTTCATGTAACCAGGATATACCCGATTTAAGCACTCGCGTTAACGCGTTATTAGGAAAATACTCCTTGCCCACCATACTTCTTCTAAGTAGCGACCTAATCCCCCAGTTCGATGATCTGCCTAGCTCGGTTCACTTAATTGAAGCTCCCTACACTAGTGAAAAAGTACTCAATCACTTTCTAGATAAGCAAACGTCAATAGCCTCAGATGAAGAAACGCCTATAACACAAGGTTTAAAAGGCAAAAAAATATTAGTGGCAGAAGACAATAAAATTAACCAGCTAGTAGTAAACGAGACACTCCTCTTACTCGGCGCAGAAATCACGTTTGCCAACAATGGCCTAGAATGTATTCAATGCTTACGAGAAAGTCAGTACGACCTGATACTGATGGATATTCAGATGCCAGAAATGGATGGCTTAGAAGCTACACAAATTATTATCACAGACTCGCTTGCTCCGGACACCCCTATCGTTGCATTGACAGCGAATGTCTTTAAAGAAGATATTGACACTTATATTGCTGCAGGAATGAAGGCCCACCTGCCCAAACCCTTCGAGCCTGAAGCCTTAT
>NZ_LWFE01000355.1:0-895 GCF_001635675.1 Oleiphilus sp. HI0061
CATCATAAACAGGAATAACCAGCACAGCGTCGAAAGGTCTTTCCAGGGAGCGTTGCAGAGCTTGGATATCAGGCTCTGCATAGGTATCCAGGTATTTGGAAACGGCTGAACTGTCGTACTTCATTGACAATAACTAGTTAGACCAGTCTTTATCAATAATACGCTTAAGCTTGAGCAAGGTAGCCTGGCGTTCATCTGTGCTATAAGACTGAGCAGGCAATTTACCCCAAATTGGCGCTGGCCATGTCGGGTCACCTTCAAAACGCACAACATGATGAATATGTAGCTGTTTTACAACGTTCCCCAAGGCGGCAATATTAAGCTTATCACCCGAGAATAGCTGCATTAGGTTTTGCCCAAGATACATCGACTCAAGATCTAACTGCTGACGTTGCTCATCACTTAAGTGATACAACTCCGTTGCATCACCCACGCGAGGAACAAGAATAAGCCATGGATACTGAACATCATTCATCAATAAGACTTCGCACAATGGCCAAGACGCTATGTGAATCGTATCGTTTTCCAGGCGTGAGTCGAGTTTGAAGTCTGCCATTAAGCGCCTGCACTCTCAGCTTTTTGTTTCTGCCACTTAGCTTCCCAATCCAAAGCAGACTTAACGATCACACCTAAGTCATCATGATCTGGCTCCCAGCCTAGTACTGCTTTGATTTTGGCATTATTTGCCATCAGCGCATCAGGATCACCTGCTCTGCGGTCGACATTTTCAACCGGAAAGTCTTGCCCTGACTTTTCCTTAACCGTATCGATTACTTCACTGACCGTAAAGCCACGGCCATAACCACAGTTTAGGATTTGCGATTCACCGCCTTTCGCCATGTAATCGAGCGCCATAACATGCGCTTTAGCCAAATCATCAACATGGATGTAATCG
>NZ_LWFE01000356.1:0-859 GCF_001635675.1 Oleiphilus sp. HI0061
CCATGTCGGAAGGAATCGAGTCAAAACCACAACAATGGACAATCCGGCAACCGGCTTCTTTTGCCGCTTTGTGGTGCTTGTCGATCATGCGACGAATCCATTGCGTCTCGCCGGCCAGGTCGCAATAGTCAGTGCCGTTCTCGACACACGCGGCGACTAACTCGTTTCCATATTTAGCGTAAGGACCGACCGTTGTGCAGACGACTTTAGTACGTTTTGCCAGTTCATTCAGGCTAGCCGTATCGTGGCTATCGGCAAGAATAAGAGGAATGTTATCGTTACCTAAGCCTTTTCGAACTTCTTCAAGCTTGGTTTGGTTGCGTCCAGCCATTGCCCATTTTAGTTCGCCATCGAGGCCGTAGGTATTTAGATAGTATTCGGCAACTAAGCGGCCTGTAAAACCACTTGCTCCCCATATGATCACATCGAATTCGCGCTTTGTACTCATGACCTCTTCCTATTATTTTTATAGCTTATTTTCAAAGGGGTCAGACTCGATTGAAATTCAATCGAGTCTGACCCCTTTGAAATTACATGGCTGACATGCCGCCGTCAACCGGTATAGCAATACCGTTCATATAACTATTCGCTGGTGACAGTATCATGACCATGACATTCACAATTTCTTCAACTCGTGCGATACGCTTCATCGGACAGCCGCGCGCAAGGTTCTTGTTGACCTCTTCGATATTATCATTCGGATTCATCGTTGGATTATCAACCATCGGCGTTGACGTAAAGAAGGGGCAAATCGCATTAACTCGAACATTCATAGGCCCACATTCAACTGCGGCCGTTTTAGTTAGACCTATTACAGCGTGCTTGGCAGCGCCATAGGAGCTTCCCATCGGCGTTCCAC
>NZ_LWFE01000357.1:0-1279 GCF_001635675.1 Oleiphilus sp. HI0061
AATTATGAACATTTTGGCCAATATTTTCTTCTTGGCTGTCTGCGCTGATAATGCCACTTGCCTGTTCCACCGGGAGCAAGCGGGTCATGTCATTTCGTGCCGTTAAGGCTTTAACAATACGCCTTAAATTAGCTGTGTTAGCATTGGTTTCATTAGCGATAAGTAGCGTGTCTTGTATATGCTGGGCAATTATATTGCTTTCACGCTCTAATGTTCGCTCTGCGTGATAAGAGAATAATAGCGAGACGGACAGCAAAAATATCGTGCCAATAAGGATACTTGGTATCGCTAACTTGAAGGATAGTGATGTAGTTAGCTTATTCATTTACGTTTGTTGCCACGTCAGTATATGCCCAGTGCTATTCAATGAGGTTAGGGGCTAGGCAATTGACTGATATGTGTCAGGAGTGTGCTGACGTCGATAATTGCTTCGTTAAAGCTTGCCCCTCCTTAAAAATAGCATAACTGTGCATTTTCGCCGTAAAAATGGAGGAATAATTCTTAGGGATAGATCGGTTTTCTTGAGCTATCAGCGTTAACTGAGAGTGTTATTGCGTTATGAAAGCGGGAGCTTGTGTCTTATTGTGATGTTTCCCTGGATTTCTTTGGTCTGATAGGTGCAGTAGCATAGGCTTTGTACGCTTAGACTTGGGAGGACTGGCTGTGTATAGCCTGATAAGTGGCGCTGTAAGGTGCTGAGTGAGTACGACTGTTTATAAAAGCCCAAAGTAAGATGAGGGTGGTAGTCGCGTGCGGGATTATCCTGACAGATAGATTCCAGTGTACCGCGTATCTTTAGAAGAAGAGGGTGCTTGTTTATCGAAAGGTAGGGGGCTGTCTCGAAACTGTCTAGGCCTAGGCTTTCTAGAGAAAAGGGCGAAAGCTTTAATTCTTCAAGCGCTCTGATTTGCCGGGCGAGCTTCTCTTCGCAGAAGTGAGCAGGATCCACCAGTCCGCAAGCAGATAAAGTGATGTGAGGTGCTCTCTGGTAATCAGGTAGTACTAGTGTTTTGACATGAGCGCGGGCGCGTTGGAAGGCTTTGAGCCAGTCTTCTTGCTGAACCACTATTGCCCAAAAGCCGTAATGCTCAATACCTTGATGCCAATTAAGCGGGTCATGCGGGCTAACTGCAATGGAATTCTTTGCCTGAGAGGCAGAAAGGTTTTGCATAAGTGAAATAGGTCAGAGTGATATGGAAGTTCTGAAATAGTTTAATTAAAGCGCGAGTGTTGGTGCAAATAAATATCAATCCACACTCACAATGCCAGTATCTGAGCT
>NZ_LWFE01000358.1:0-29318 GCF_001635675.1 Oleiphilus sp. HI0061
TTCACCCGCTTGCATTGAGAGCGTTTGCTCAACAACGTCAATAAAGCGAACAAACTTACCCACCAATACCTGCTGATCTGAGCCGAACACCTCTTCCGGTATCACTTGTTCACCCGCAAAACTGGCGACAGGAACAGGCCCGAGAATATAGGCGCTTAGCAGGCGTTTAAGCGCTGCGAGCCAGGTTGTCTCGCCACCTGCGTCTTCTATATTTAATATCTTGTTACGATGCGTCTCAGAAAGCCCCCAACGAACATTCAAGACCTTGACCCAGTGATGAATACTAAGCAGCTCATCTTCATCAATGGAAAATCGCTGCCTGATTGCGGGAAAGTCCAAGCAATCTAATAGCTCGGCAGCCGTCATCCGACTTGACTCGAGTATCAATAGATTGCCAATACATTCCAATAAGGGTTGATGCCGATTCAAAGCCTGATCGGCAATAACATAGGGCAGGCTATGCGTTTGCCCATGGCGATCATAAACAAGGCGTGAAAAAACTGCCTCAATATAGGCGGCATAGTCTTCTATATCGGGCACCATCACAATAATATCGCGAGCATTTAAGCCGGGGTTTGCATCAAGCGTATTTAATAAGTAGTCGTGGAGAGCCTCAACCTCTCTTAAGTGGTTATGGCAACTTGCGAAGCGTATCGACTTATCGTCAGGATTCACACAATGGTGCTGGTTCTGCAGGTTCAAGATATCTGACTGAATTAAATTCAGCGCTGAATTATCTTCATCACCAAGATCATCGTAAAGCTCGGTGGCTAGATCAGCGAAAATTTCTTCTTGCATCAATAGCGACATATAATCGCGACCAAGCTTTCCCCATGACGCGAGCAAGGTGTTATGCTCAATAAAGTTTTCCGCTACCGTTTCAGCACTGACGCCCCGCGCAAGCAATGACTGATTAAGCAGGAGCTGCTGATACTCACTCATCACATCACCCCAGTAGTAGCGACAAGGGTTATTCACCACAACGTGTATATCAATGTGTTCAGCTAAAGCTTTGATAACAGCCAGCATTCTAGGAGGCAAGGCTGACAGGCCAAATACGAAGATTCGTTCGGGTAACTGAAGTTCCGCCCCTTTAGGTAGCGCTCTAATACAGGACTCCAGCCTGGTCAGCAGACTGGAACGATGCTGTCGTTGCGCCAAGGGCAAGTCAGGATAAACGCTACACCACAAGTCAGCCTGCCAAGCTTCCAATTCGGTAAATTGAGGACTACTGTAGTCTTTGGAATCCAGGCCGCTAGCAAGGCTCTTTATCGGCTTGCCTTGCTCCCATGCTTGCAACCATTCTGGGCGGTAGTTTTGATAGCCATCAAAAACGTCGGCTATGACACTCGCCATATCAAACACTAAAGACTGGGATAGCGCTTCATCGCCAGCGTTACCCAGCGCAGGCTCAGCACTCCCCTCATCAGTGTTTGGTGATAAGCTCTTGGCATAACGCCGTAAGCGCTGATATTCGGGCTGGGCAAGCTTACTCGGCAATTGTTCAAAAAGCTGCCACCTTAAATTCTGTTTCTCAAAGCCCTGTACTTGCAGAGGCTTCGGTAATAAGGCTTCAGCCAATTTCCAAATAAAAGACGCTGGCATGCTACATTCAACCATCGCAGAGATACCCAATTCTTCAGATATTTGCTGCTGAAGCCAGGTGCCCATACCGAAACTTTGAATAATCACCTTTTCCTGATCAAAGATTTTTTTCAGTGGTTCTCGTCTCATTATTTCAGCAATGATGAAAGCGAGGTTTTCAGTGCGATTCGAAGGGTAAAATTTAAGCATTAAATAATCAGTCAGATTTGAGAGTTGCGTGCGAAGAGCTAGCGCTATTTCTTTATTATCGTTGATACGTTAACTGAAATCATCAGGACTTTCACCTGCTTTTCGCGCTTATTTCAACTACGAGTCATCAACTTAATCGGCAAACTTAATGTAAGCTCTCAAGACATGAGCGGAAGTCCTTATTCATTGATATTATTGGATTTTTTGCTAACAAATAAAGTCGACGCCTGCATTGTTTTTTTGTATCATGAGAGTGTTTTTTGAACAGAGTCACATTTAAACCGTGAACAAAAAGCATTGCTTGTTTTCAACATTACAAATGAATATATTTCTTGCTGCGATATAAAAGTATCCAAGAATAATAGTTTTTAAAACATACAAATATAACGTCACCTGGCATGTTTTATTCACCGAATTAAACAGAGTCCAGTTAGGGGCCAAAAGCTTGCACGGTTCTAAAGGAAAGAAAAAACAAATCGGAACATGGTCCAAACTCGTGGCACTGTGCACCAAGTCCATGGGCGGATACTATCGCGCCAATGGCACTGTTGTTCGTGACCTGGCCAGCGATAAGGCGAGTGATGAAGCAGACGAGCCGATCTATGTTGAAACCGATGTTGCTTTTGCCAGCCTCAATGAGCGCACTCATGCTCGAATCAGGCACCAGGAAACCCTAAGACAAGCAAATATTGAAGCAATATTAGCAATTGCTTCCGGTCTACTAGGACAAAAAGTTACGGCTAAATCCGTAGATTCAGATTGGGCAAATATATTCTTTGACTACGCCCAGAATGTTAGTAGCAGCCCAATGCAAAGCCTCTGGGCCAGAGCTCTACTTTGTGAGCTAAAACGACCTCATTCAATCTCCAAGCGTAGCCTGAACTTTCTATACCATTGTGACGCTTGGGAAATTACTGCCTTTAAGAAGGTTTCCAACTATGCCTTTATCGGCCATAACGGTCACCCTTTTGTGTTTCGCGCCAACAACAGCTTAACGAAGGAAGATGATATATTTTCCGAGCTGCGCCTACTATCACACTGCGTCAATGCAGGTATGATTGCAAGAGACCCTAGTGAGCTACTAGTTGGCTACGAGTTTTATTACCGTAAAACGCGACATAGTGTTAGCCACGACTTTACCGCTCCCGGCCAAGGCGTCGGTTTCTATACCCAGGCATTCACCAAAACAGGTAGCGACTTACTCAAAATAATCGGTGGCTTAGACTCAATCCCAAGCAGTAACTTACAAAGAAGAGTCGTCTGGGAATACTTATCTGACTTTATCGATATTGAAGCGGCAACAGCTAATAGCAACAAAAGCAGCACCCTTAAAGAATCTATCGCCGGTTAAATCGCACGCTCCAAAATTATCAAAGAGTTAGTGAAGTACTTAAACTAAGCCCGAAACAAAAAAACCGACAATCAATGTCGGTTTTTTTATGGGTGAGAAAAGGAGCTTAACCCTGATCGCGCCCCTTACCTGCAGCGATACGTAAACGTAGAGCATTCAATTTAATGAAACCTTCAGCATCTTTCTGATCATATGAACCACCGTCATCTTCAAATGTAGCGATACTCTCATCAAACAAGGTTTCTTCAGATTTACGACCGACAACCACAACGTTACCCTTATAAAGCTTAACGCGAACAACACCGTTTACATAATGCTGTGTTTCATCTATCAAGGCTTGAAGCGCTTTACGCTCAGGGGACCACCAGTAACCGTTATAAACCAACTCCGCATACTTAGACATAATACTGTCTTTCAAATGCGCAGACTCTTTATCGAGAGTCAAAGATTCAATCGCACGGTGAGCCTTAAGCATAATCGTGCCCCCTGGCGTTTCATAGCAGCCTCGAGACTTCATACCTACATAGCGGTTTTCAACGATATCCAAACGGCCGACACCATTATCACCACCGACCTTATTCAAGGTCTCAAGCACGGTTGCCGGGCTCATCGCTTCACCATTGATCGCGGTGATATCGCCTTTCTCATATGTCAGTTCGATATAAGTCGGTGTATCTGGAGCGTTCTCAGGAGAAACAGACCAACGCCACATTTCTTCTTCAGGCTCATTCCAAGGATCTTCTAGCATATCGCCTTCATAAGAAATATGTAGCAAGTTTGCATCCATAGAATAAGGAGACTTACCTTTCTTCTTTTCAACTTCGATACCGTGTGTATCACAATAGGCTAACAAGCTTTCACGAGAGTTGAGATCCCATTCTCTCCAAGGTGCAATGACCTGAACACCCGGCTTAAGTGCATAGGCACCTAACTCAAAACGAATCTGGTCATTACCTTTACCGGTCGCACCGTGAGAGATAGCACAAGCACCTGTTTCATTAGCAATTTCGACCATTCGCTTGGCAATTAAAGGACGAGCAATAGACGTACCTAACAGGTACTCGCCTTCATAAATAGTATTTGCTCTGAACATCGGGAAAACATAGTCACGAACAAATTCTTCGCGCACGTCTTCAATATAGATTTCTTTAACACCCAATGCTTCTGCTTTGGAACGTGCAGGTTCAACTTCTTCACCTTGACCAAGGTCAGCTGTGTAGGTAACAACTTCACAGTTGTATGTTTCCTGTAACCATTTAACGATTACAGAGGTGTCTAGACCACCAGAATAAGCCAAGACAACTTTGTTAATTTCTGACATAGAAAGGCTCCAACTATCGAAGATGCAGACAAAACAAGCTGTCACTCTTCAGCCACAAACAGCTAAACGAGTGAAATCCTGTTCCGCTTAATAATATTCATTACGAAAAGGCGGCTATTCTACTTGCTGTTGGGCCACAAATACAAATATTGCCGAGATATTTACTGTATTACGCTTAATCTAGATCGCGAACCAGCCGAACGGTGCTACGTCTATTCAGTTTCTTATTCTTTTTGGTGTTATTTTTAGCCACCGGATAACGCTCACCATGGTAACGTGTACGGATAATATCGGCTTCCAGACCATTATTGATTAAGTAATCCCTAACGGCTTGCGCGCGTGCTTTAGATAAGCGCCGGTTATAAATTCTACGGCCAGTACTGTCTGTGTGACCATCAACATAAATAGCTGTCACACTCGAGTCATTTAAGACATAGAGAACCACCAAATCCAGTGACTTTATATCACGCTCGGTTAGATCTGACTTATCAGATTCAAAATGCACACGCGTTTTCTCGACCTGCCTAAAATTAACCGGCAACAAACCTGCTATACAATCAAGATAGCCATTATAGATTGACTTGAAATTAACACTATTAATTCTAACCCTGATTGAATCATCGCTGTACCAAGCTTTCCGGGTAAAAGTTGGCGTCATGCCTTCTAATAGGCCCTGCATCATATTAGTCGCTTTAGCTCTAGGCACACTTAAAGGCTGATCACTATCTACAACGTCGACATAACCCAGATCCTGAATTACCTTGCCCGGCTTCCAAGATGAAGCCTCAACCACTAACGCCGCTTTACCCGGTTTCATAGGGTTATTATTAGTCATCGTATAGAAGCGCAGGTTCTCTCCTGCTTCATGATAGAAGACACCCTTACCATAATAAGGAATATCATGAACCAGACTGCATTCGAATATAGAGGAAGACAGGTACCACTGACTCTGATCCAGCTCTGCGCTATAGGTTTTGGCATGGGCAAGGCTTGATAAGCAAGCTAACACGACTCCTAACATTAAGCCTCTTACAAAAGTACTACCGCGCTTCAAATCGGACACCTCACAAATTCTCTTACCATAATAAATCGGATCAGCTCTTTTTGTAGCAAGCCCCTAATAAGGTATTTTCCAAGTCACATAAAAACTGAAAACAAAACCTGGCAATTCTTTGCCCTATCATAACCTTGCTCTGATATACTGTCGCTACAACTTGGCCGACTTAGCCACGCAACGGAACAAATAAGGACAAACCGTGCCAAACCAATCTGAAAAATGCAATTCTCACGCCATATCCAATCGCTTTCGGGGCTTTCTTCCAGTCGTGATTGATGTTGAGACCGCTGGCTTTAACGCAAAAACCGACGCTCTACTAGAAATAGCCGCTGTTATTATCAGCATGAAGACCGATGGCGATCTCTACCTAAAAGAAACTGTACATTGCAATGTAGAGCCTTTTAGAGGAGCAAATCTTGAGGCTTCTGCGCTAGAATTTACCGGAATTGATCCGCACAGCCCTTTTCGTAATGCTCAACCCGAAAAGCTAGCCCTAGATAAAATATTCACACCTATTCGAAAAGCAGTGAAGGAAACTGGCTGTACACGAGCTGTACTTGTGGGTCATAACGCAACCTTTGACCACAACTTTGTCTTTGCCGCAGCAGAAAGAGCCAATATTAAGCGCAACCCTTTTCACCCCTTTTCGACATTTGATACAGCAACGCTGTCGGGTTTGGCATATGGCCAAACCGTTCTCGCAAAAGCCTGTGGAGCGGCAGGAATTGAATTTGATGGGAAAGCCGCTCATACCGCAAAGTATGATACGGAGAAGACAGCAGAACTATTCTGCAAGATAGTCAATAAGTGGCAACACCTCGGCGGCTGGCCCCTGTCCTCTTAAGCACTTTCTACTAAGATAAGCCAGACAGCAGCTGCGCGCTTCAGATATCGCCACCTAGGGTTTGTTCGTCTGGCTTTGTTTCCTGGGCCATACCAAACTAAACTTCGCTCCACCCATATCACTTCTGCCCAAGAAGGCTTGCCCCCCATGCCAATAAAGAATACGGCGTACAATTGACAAGCCTAGGCCATAACCCCCTGAAGCACGTGTGCGACTATCGTCCAAACGCGCAAACGGCGTAAAGACAGACTCCCAATCTTCCTCTGGAATACCAGGGCCATCGTCTTCAACATCTACACGACATGTCTCTGCATCAAAAGAGCAAACAACTTTTACCCTTCCTTGAGCATAGCGTGTCGCATTACCAACAAGGTTTTGAATCGAACGATGTATATAACGTGTTTCAACCTCTGACATTTTCCATACATCAGAGCCCTCTTTAAACTCAGAGAAAATACTCATATCTGGCTTAACAAGGCCTTGCTCGGAAACAACTTGATCAACAATTGCGCTAATATCAGCTTCCTGAAATGCCAAGATTGGCCCGCCCTGCTCAAGTCGAGCATAGGTCAATATCTCATCAATTAATTCGTCAAGCTCCTGAATATCGCCATCGATCCCCTTTACTTGCTTTTGCAATGCTTCCTCGGAGGGACAGTCTTCAATCATTTGTACACCAAAGCGTATTCTAGCAACAGGGGTTCTAAGCTCATGCGATACAGCATGGATCATTTCTTTCTGCACATACATCAGGCGCTGTATATGGTCGGCCATACTATTGAAAGCACCACCTAAGCGACTGATCGCATCTTCACTTCCCGCCCCGGATACACGAGCATCTAGCTCACCTCGCGAAATACGACTTGCCGCTGTTTCAATAGAGCGTAAACGGCGACTGAACCCCTCTACCAGGTAATAAACAAAGAGCATAAGCACTGCAACACACAGGGAAACCAGTGCAACGAACAAAATAAATGAAAAACCGGAGAACACTTCACCATACTCTAGACGAAGCAGTTCTCCGCTCTTCAAGCGCACATAACTAAATAAACCATCTTCATCAAGACCGTCATGAAAACCCTGTTTGGCAATATCATTTAATACTAACTGAGAACTTACCGAACTCGTCTCTTCCAATTTAGCAATCGAGACATTAAGCAGTGATTCAATGCTTTCAAGCTTGCTCAACTCCGTCGCATCAACCAGTAATTCGCTTACAAGAAGACGAAAAAGTGCTGAAAACTGCTTATCGCGCAAAGACTCAAAAACTAACAACTGCTCGCTAGAATTTTGCTGCTGGATAATCGCTCTAAGGTAGTCACCTTCCAGGGACACAAGCAGTCGTCCATACATCAAACGCTCTTGCTCTACCGCACTTAGACCTAATGATTCATAATCAGATAGGTAAGTATGTTCAGGCAGCTTTGAATGATCTTCACTGATTACACGGGATAGTTCGGTCATAGGAGTAACCAGCAAATCATGCCAGTAGTGCTCTTCCCTAACCTGATTAGAGACTTTAACCAGACCAAGACTAAAAAGGCCTAGCACAGTGATCACTGAAACTAGGCCAATAAAAATACGAATTAGAATTTTCTTCAAAACCAAAACTCTTTAAATAATTTGGCAAGCCGAGCTTGAGAGACTTATAAACTAAGCCTCTTTTACAAACAAATAGCCCTTGCTTCGAACTGTCTTGATCCTTCGTGGGTGAACCGGATCATCACCTATTTTCGGACGAATTCTAGAGACTCGAACATCAATCGAACGATCTTGACCATCATATTCGATACCGCGCAAGTTAGTAAAGATTTCTTCACGGCTCAGCACGTTACCTGCATTACTGGATAATAACCAAAGTAAGTCAAACTCTGCACTGGTTAAATCGATACTTTCATCGTCCAACCATGCCTCTCGCATTGAGCTATCAACAACCAGGTTGTTAAATACCAAGCGGGTCGCATCAGCTGCCTGACCTGACTCTGCACCAGCATCTGATGATTGGTCAACATGCTCATTAATCCGACGAAGTAAGGCGCGAATTCTTGCTAGCAGAACCCTAGGACGAACAGGCTTAGACATATAATCATCGGCCCCCATTTCCAAACCTAGTACCTGATCTAGATCGTCAGTTCGCGCAGTCAACATAAGAATCGGTCCATTATAATTAGGACGCACCTTACGACATATTGACAAGCCATCCTCACCTGGAAGCATCAGATCCAACACTACCAGATCAGGCTTTTCATTGACGATACGATCAACTGCATGAGAGCCATTACCTTCAACCGAAACGACAAGCCCATTACTCTCCAAGTATTCCTTGGTGAGATCAGCTAAACGCTCATCGTCTTCAACTATTAAAATTCGCCAAGCGTCGTTTTGTTGTTCAACTTCCATCTGTATTTTCTTATCTTAGTTCGTGATTTGGGATTGCATGGAGACCCGAAAGGTACTGATATTCCATACATTTTTCCGTTATGTAACAGTAAGTATATATGCAGCTTCAAAAAACACATGAAAAATTGCATATTTTTTATTCTAGCTAAATTTTACGCAGCTTCGACCACTTCGATTATCTCAATCTCAAAATTGAGAACCAAGCCTGCTAAAGGGTGGTTTGCATCAACCAGGACGAAGTCTTTTTCTACTTTAACAACCTGAACAACCTGCGCATCAGAGCCGGTATTGGTCTGGAACTTCATACCTTCTACAACATGCTCTACTCCTTCAAAAGCTGACATAGGTACTTTTGACACAAACTCCGGGTTATGCGCACCATAAGCCATTTCTGGCGGCACCTGCACTTCCAAGCGATCACCCGCTTGCCTCCCCTTTACAGCTTCTTGAAGCCCTCGAATCACGGAAGCACCACCAATCTCAATTACCATTGGTTCGCCACCTTCTGAAGTATCGACTACTTGCCCATCATCATTCTTCAACCAATAGTTAACTTTATATACTTGCCTTTCTGCCATTATTTATCACTCTTGTTAATCAGACCGGCTTGCCAACCAATCTACAGCTATGCGCCAGGTATTTTGCGGCGCTTTGTTACCAGCAAAGACGCCCGCATGCCCACCCGGAACAACACAAAACTCTTTATCTTCTGAAGAGACTATATCCAAAACCTTGTGCGCAGCACTTACACTCACCAAATTATCAGACTCGCCTGCAAATGCCAGAATCGAGCATCTAATTTGATTAAACTCGGCCATCACCTTTCCAATACGCATTTTTCCTTTAGCCATGGTGTTATTGATCATCATATGAACCGCCATTTCCCGAATGGTACGCCCTGGATAATCTACCATGTCGTCAAACCACTTGCTCATAGTCAGACTTTCTTCCAAATACTCCCTATCCCATAAATTCAAAAACTTCTCATACGTATTAATCACTGAGCCCATTGGGTTAGTTAATTTAAACACTAGCGATGAAGTCCATCCAGGCACATGAAAATAGCGTGTCGGTAAATCAAGTAAGGAAAAATTAAGCACGTTGGAAACCAGGTGCGCTGGCTTATATATTGCCGACAAAACCTTACCTGCTGCGCCGCTCTGATGCATATCGATCGGACTCGCGACTGTCACCAGGTTTTTGACTGATTCATCACCTGAAACCGCCAGATACATAAGAGAAAGCAAGCCACCCATGCAGTATGCAAAGATTGACACCTCCTCCTCATCAGAATGCGTAATGACAGCATCCATGATCATTGGCATCCACTCTAGCACATAGCTTTCCAGCGACAGGTTTTTATGATCTGCGGTTACATCTCCCCAATCAACCAAGTAAACATCATAACCATTCGCTAAAAAATAACGAACAACACTTCTATGCGGCATCAAATCAAATATCATTGATGTTGCGGCTAAAGGCGGCACCAAGATAACGGGCGTTTTGTGTCGCTTTTTCTCTACCTTGATTTTCTCACCCGCGATCTCAATCTCATCATCCTCTAATGGGTGATAATGACGAACTGACATGATGCCATCTTGAAAGATTTCATCGAATGAACTCAAGTTTGAGATATTAAAGTTCTCCGAAAAAGCAAACTGCTCCACACCATTAAGAACAGATAAAAAAACTTTATCTAGCAATCTTAGCTTTTTCTCAACCATCTATAGCTACAACCCTGTTAACAATAAAAAGATATCTCACAGTTATTATCTTAGCCCCACAAATAAAAAAACCCCAGCACAAGCCGGGGTTTCTATAGTAGTACTACTGGCTTCCTAGCCTAAGAACTTGATCATAACGCCCGCAGCAACTGCAGAACCGATAACACCTGCTACGTTTGGCCCCATCGCATGCATCAACAAGAAATTCTGAGGATTATTATCCAGACCAACCTTATTCGATACACGAGCAGCCATTGGAACAGCTGATACACCAGCAGATCCAATCAGAGGGTTAACTTTGTTAGTACTAAATACGTTCATCAACTTAGCCATGATTACACCAGTACCGGTACCTACTGCAAATGCAGCCATACCCAAGAACAAAATACCCAGCGTTTGAAAATCAAGGAATTTGTCTGCACTTAATTTAGAACCAACAGAAAGGCCTAAGAAAATAGTTACGATGTTAATCAAAGCATTCTGGGCTGTATCAGAAAGACGGTCCACAACGCCCGACTCTTTCATCAAGTTACCAAGACAGAACATACCCAAAAGAGGCGCAGCATCAGGAAGACAAAGTGCAACCAGAATCAATACAATAATCGGGAAAAGAATTTTTTCCAATTGATTAACTGTACGAAGCTGAACCATCTCAATCTTACGCTCTTCAGGAGTAGTCAAAGCATTCATAATAGGAGGCTGAATAACAGGAACAAGCGCCATATACGAATAAGCTGCGACAGCAATCGCGCCCAATAGGTGCGGTGCTAGTACACTTGATACGAAGATAGAAGTAGGTCCATCTGCACCACCGATAATACCGATCGTAGCAGCTTCTTCAATCGTAAATGAAACACCACCAATTTGCATACTTGTGAGGAAAGCAGCACCTAGAACGGTACCGAAAATACCAAACTGCGCAGCAGCACCTAGCAAAATAGTTTTAGGGTTAGCCAGCATTGGACCAAAGTCCGTCATTGCACCAACACCCATAAAGATAAGCAAAGGACCAACCATTGAGCCAATTACTACGTTATAGAAGTTTGTCAACATGCCATTAGCGTAACCCGCATCACTAGCAACGTTATGAGCTGCAGCGGCAGTAGCACTATCTGCCATTTTATAAGCGTCTTTAAACGCATATAAGGTCTCTTGCGTCATTTCCTGACCGGCTTCAAAAGGAACTTTCAAAACCTCTGCCAAAGCCATCATTACTTCAGGCTTGTGAAAATGTATCGCATTTTCAGCGGCCGATAAAGCAAGTCCAGCCTCTGGAATATTAGCCAATATCCCGCCCATACCAATAGGCAATAGCAACAAAGGCTCAAAGCCTTTTTTAATAGCCATATATAGAAGACCGAGACAAATAACGATCATCGAGAACTGGCCGATAGAGATATTATAAAGACCACTACCGGTCCATAAATTAAGTATATTTTCCATTGTCAGACTACCCTTATAAGGTCATCAAAGTATCGCCAACGGCAACTGAGTCGCCAACAGAGACACTAATCGTTCCAACAGTACCCGCTCGTGGTGCACGTACTTCTGTTTCCATCTTCATTGCTTCAAGAATCAACAGCAAGTCACCCTCTTGAACAACTTGACCAGGCGTTGCAACAACCTTAAAGATGTTACCTGCTAACGGAGCTGGAACCGGATCACCACCACCCGCAGGAGCAGCCGCTGCTGGCGCACCACCAGAAGCCTGTAAAGGAGCACCACCAGTAACTGGAACCATACCTGTGATATCACCGCCTTCCTCAACTTCAACAACGTAAGACTGACCGCTAACGTTAATGGTATAAACTTCCTTACCACCCTTAGCTGCCGCTTTTACGTCATCTTCACTTGGAACCGGCTCAAATGCATCTGCATTGTCACGATTCTCTAGGAACTTAAGACCAATCTGAGGGAACAGAGCATAAGTCAGAACATCATCGACCGTCTCATCAGCAAGCTTGATACCTTTTTCGCCAGCAAGTTTCTTAACTTCCTCAGTCAACTTGTCCATTTCTGGCTCAAGCAAGTCTCCTGGTCGGCAAGTAATTGCTTCACCACCATCTAAAACGCGATCCTGTAGCTCTTTATTATAAGGAGCTGGAGCCGCACCGTATTCACCTTTAAGAATACCCGCAGTCTCTTTAGAGATTGATTTATAGCGCTCGCCAGTCAATACGTTCAGAACCGCTTGGGTTCCAACAATCTGAGAAGTAGGTGTTACAAGAGGAATATGACCAAGATCTTCACGAACACGTGGAATTTCTTCTAGCACTGCATCAAATTTGTCTGCAGCACCCTGCTCTTTCAACTGGTTTTCCATGTTGGTCAACATGCCACCAGGAACCTGGGCAATCAGAATTCGCGAATCAGTACCACGCAATGAACCTTCGAACTTAGCGTACTTCTTACGAACCTTACGGAAGTAAGCAGCAATCTCTTCAAGAAGCTTCATGTCCAAGCCAGTATCACGACCAGTACCTGCCAATGCCGCAACCACACTTTCAGTCGCAGTATGGCCGTATGTCATTGCCATTGAAGAAATAGCCGTGTCAACACGGTCAATACCTGCTTCAACCGCTTTAAGAATTGTCATATCTGACAAGCCAGAAGTCGCGTGTGCATGTAATTGAACTTCTAGATCAGTCTGAGCTTTCAAACGCCCAACCAACTCAGAAGCAGCATAAGGCGTTAATGTACCGGCCATATCTTTAATAGCGATAGAATCTGCACCCAAGTCTTCAATCTGCTTCGCTAAGCTAACCCAGCTTTCCAAAGTATGTACAGGACTTGTTGTATAGGAAAGCGTTGCCTGAGCATGACCGCCGTTTGCTTTAACAGCTTTAAGCGCACGATCCAGGTTGCGAGGGTCGTTCATCGCGTCAAAAACACGGAATACCTCAACACCATTTTTTACAGCACGCTCTACGAACTTATCAACAACGTCATCAGCATAATGTCTATAACCTAACAGATTTTGACCTCGCAACAACATTTGCTGCGGAGTATTAGGCATGACTTTCTTCAATTCTCTGATACGATCCCATGGATCTTCACCAATAAATCGAATACAGGAGTCAAATGTAGCGCCACCCCAAGATTCAAGTGACCAATAGCCTACCTGATCTAGCTTTTCAGCAATTGGCAGCATATCGTCAATTCGCATACGCGTTGCTAATAAAGATTGATGTGCATCACGAAGTACGACATCAGTGATTCCGAGTTTTTTGTTCGAATCCGTCATTTTCTATCAAGCCTTCTGTTAAAGGTTCAAATTTTATTCACGCTCACTTCTTGTGGTCTGAGCGATATTTGTCTACTGCAGCAGAGAGTACTGCTAACAGTTGCGCATCATTAGATGCTTGAGTTACTGGCGATGCAGCTGGAGCTTTAGGCTCAGGTGCTGGCGCATATTTCAAAATCATTTTTGACATGAACGATGTAGCAAAAACTAAGATCGTCAAAAATACAAAAACGAATCCCATACCCACCAACATCAAGTTTATTGCTTCAGACATTAAATCAGTCATATTCTGACTACCTAATCAATTTGTTGTTGATAACAAGGAAATTATCCTAAAAACCACCCAAATGTAACACATGTTACTAGGCGAGCGTAATGTACCTTTTCTAGCGTTTGTAGGCAATACGATTTAATACAATTTTTAACTGTATAGTAGGGATATTAAATTAACAGAAGCGTTAAATAAGATAGGTTTAAAGGAGAAATAATATGGCACGGCTGGCAGGATTCGAACCTGCGACCAACTGGTTCGAAGCCAGTTACTCTATCCAGCTGAGCTACAGCCGCATTAGATGCTGATCAAGAATGTTTTAAAGTGGCGCGGCTGGGAGGATTCGAACCTCCGACCGCCTGGTTCGTAGCCAGGTACTCTATCCAGCTGAGCTACAGCCGCTAAACTTTAAAACTGCCATCCTAATTTAAATGGCGGAGAGAGAGGGATTCGAACCCTCGATGAGTGTTACCCCATACGCCCTTAGCAGGGGCGCGCCTTCAGCCTCTCGGCCATCTCTCCTCAAGACGCGGCGTATATTAACACATTTATTTTAAATGCCAACACCGCATTGAATTATTTTTTAAAAAACATCAACTTGTGTATTTTTTAACCACAAATTAGTCGTCAGACTGCTGCGCTTCAGACTTTTCTTTCTGTATACGCTGATAGATCTCTTCACGATGAACAGAGACATCTCTAGGCGCGTTCACACCAATACGCACTTGATTACCCTTTACACCTAATACGGTAACAGTAACGTCATCACCAACCATTAAAGTCTCACCTACTCGACGAGTCAATATAAGCATTCTTAGCTCCTTTTATTATGCAATATTCATCCAAAAAAGCTTCTTACTGCCACCTCAAAAGAGATAACAACGAGCACTTAAAGAGTATTATCGAAATTTCTCAAAAAGATAGTTTTAAGTGGATTAATCTTGCACATTTTCTATTTAGTTATAAATTGTGAAAATACTGTTCGCCTTGAATTAATGTTCCTGCGCCAGATCAAAAGCACCATGAAGCGTCCTTACGGCCAACTCTAGATACTTCTCATCGATCACAACAGAAATCTTAATCTCCGAAGTCGAAATCATCTGAATATTTATACCTTCATCAGACAAAGCTTCAAACATCTTGGTAGCTACCCCTGCATGAGACCGCATCCCTACACCGACGATAGATACTTTTGCAATATCGTTATCACCTGCAGTCCTCTCAGCACCAAGCTTCTCACATACTTCTTCTAATACCGCTTTCGCCTTTTTATAGTCATTTCTATGAACCGTAAAGGTAAAGTCAGTTTTTTTATCCAAGCCAACATTCTGTACAATCATGTCAACTTCAATATTCTTGTCACTAATAGGGCGCAATATCTTCGAGGCAACGCCTGGAATATCCGGCACACCTACCAAGGTCAATTTTGCCTCATCACGATTAAAGGCAATCCCCGAAACGGCAGCCTGCTCCATATTTTCCTCACTATCAATCGTAATCAAGGTACCTGGCCCATCCTCAAACGAAGATAGCACTCTTAAAGGCACACTATATTTCCCGGCAAATTCAACCGCCCTAATCTGCAAAACCTTAGAGCCCAAACTCGCCATTTCTATCATTTCTTCAAATGTCACTTTTTCCATACGGCGCGCACTATCAACAACCCTTGGGTCCGTTGTATACACTCCGTCGACATCTGTATAAATCTGACATTCATCCGCTTTGAGCGCAGCCGCTAGAGCAACAGCAGTGGTATCTGACCCGCCACGACCAAGCGTCGTAATATTATGATCCTCATCAACTCCCTGAAAACCAGCAACAACCACAACTTTACCCGCAGACAAGGCCTCGCGCATTCGCGACTCATCAATATCCTGTATTCTTGCCTTCATATGAGACTGATCAGTCAAAATACGAACCTGACCACCTGTCATAGACATTGCATCACAATCAATCTGCTGCAAAGCCATACTCAACAAAGCAATCGTCACCTGCTCACCGGTCGACACCAGCACATCCATTTCACGAGGTACAGGATCCTTAGATATTGCATCGGCCAATGATATTAACCTGTTAGTCTCTCCACTCATTGCAGAGACAACCACTACAACATCATCACCTGAATCTCGAAACTTTTTTACTTTCTCTGCCACAGCTTGGATACGCTCAGTCGTACCGACTGAAGTACCGCCATATTTTTGAACAATCAGGGCCATTGACCTATTTAAAACCTCTTAATTGTAGACTTAGAACCTAACACTAAATAAGCAACTACTGCTGGGACTCAACCCATCCAGCTACCGACGCCAAGGTTTCTTCTAGAGCAGTAACATCTGTACCACCGCCCTTCGCAAAATCAGGCCGGCCACCACCTTTACCACCAACACCTGCCGCAACGACTTTCATCAAATCTCCAGCTTTGTACTGCTTGGAAATTGATTTCGTCACACCAGCAACCAAGGCAATTTTATCTCCGTCTACAGAAGCCAATAAAACCACCGCATTCTCAAACTGGTTCTTAAGCTTGTCTACAGCGTCTTCCAGACCTTTACGATCTACACCCGATAACTGAGCCGCAACTACTTTAACCCCAGCAACGTCCACTGCCTTGTCAGCCAATTGAGAACCTGCGTCAGCTGCAGCTTTCTGCTTAAATACCTCTAACTCTTTCTCAAGCGCACGACACTTTTCTACCCACTGATTTGCTTTTTCAAGAACATCTTCTCTACCCGCCTTGAAAACACTTGCGACATTTTTCAACTGCGCTTGCGACTCTCGATTCCAAGCTTCAGCCTCTGCACCAGATAAAGCCTCTATACGGCGAACACCTGAGGAAATTCCACCTTCAGACACTATCACTAGCGAGCCAATATCACCCGTACGCTGGGCATGTGTTCCACCGCATAACTCCACAGAAAAGTTATCATCCCCCATCGAGAGAACTCGAACATTCTCACCATACTTCTCTCCAAACAGCGCCATAGCGCCCATTTGTTTGGCCGTTTTTATATCTGTTAAAGTCGTTGTTACTAAAGAGTTCTCTCGAATTCTCGCGTTGACCATAGACTCTATTTCTAACAACTGCTCAGGCGTAACAGCTTCATAATGCGCAAAATCAAAACGCAGACGCTCACCATTACACAAAGAACCTTTCTGAACGACGTGCTCTCCTAGAATCTGCCTAAGCGCTGCATGCAACAAGTGAGTTGCCGAGTGATTTAGAGCGGTCGCATCACGCTGAACACTATCAATGGATGCCTTAACAGAAACACCTGATGACAACTCACCACTTTCAATCTGGCAAATATGTAAAAAATGATTTTCTTGTTTCTGGGTATCTTTTACCAGTGCTTTACCACCATCCCACTCGAGGACACCAGTATCGCCAGCCTGACCACCCGACTCTGCATAGAAAGGTGTCGACGCCAATACCACGATACACTGCTCGCCAGCTCCAGCCTTGGCATTCTCACCATCAACCGTAACCGACAGTACCTCTGACTCATGATCAAAACTTTCATAGCCAACAAACTCGGTACTCCCCGAAATATCCAAAGAGTCGTTGTAATCAACACCAAATTTGCTCGACGCGCGCGCTCTTTCTCGCTGCGTTTCCATTGCAGCTTCATAACCCTCGTGATCTAGCGTTAACCCTCGCTCACGAGCGATATCATTAGTCAAATCAACCGGGAAGCCGTAAGTATCATATAAAGTAAAGACCGTCGCACCAGAAATAACGGTACTATCCAGAGACGCAATATCTGACTCCAGAACCTTCATTCCCTTATCAAGCGTTTTGGAGAACTGCTCTTCTTCCTGAAGCAAGATTTGCTCTACTTGCTTCCGGGAAACCTTGAGCTCAGGGTAAGCTTCACCCATCGCGTCAATCAAAACCTCGACAAGGCGATAGAAAAACGGCTCAGAAGCACCAAGTTTATTTCCATGCCGAATAGCGCGGCGAATAATTCTGCGAAGTGTATAACCACGCCCCTCATTCGAAGGCATTACACCATCAGAAATCAAGAAGGCACTGGCACGAATATGATCAGCAATAACCCGCAGAGATTTTTCTTCAATAGAAACGCCACCCAATATTTTGGATGCGCCATTTAGAATGGTCTGAAAAAGATCAATTTCGTAGTTTGTATGCACATCCTGCATCACGGCAGCAATACGCTCCAAACCCATACCGGTATCTACAGAAGGCTTTGGTAGGTCATGCATCACTCCGTCAGCAGTACGATTAAACTGCATGAAAACGAGGTTCCAAATTTCAATATAACGATCACCGTCGTCATTTGGACCACCAGGAGGATCACCAGCAATATCCTCACCATGATCATAAAAAATTTCGGTACACGGCCCACAAGGCCCGGTATCTCCCATAGACCAAAAGTTATCTTTCTCTCCTAGCCTTGAAAAACGTGACTGGTCGATACCGATTTCATTAAACCAGATATCTTCAGCTTCTTTATCATCTTTATAGACAGTCACCCACAGTTTTTCTTGCGGTATATTTAACTCTTCAGTTAAAAATTGCCATGCAAACCGAATTGCATCCTGTTTAAAATAGTCGCCAAAACTGAAGTTACCTAGCATTTCAAAAAAGGTGTGATGGCGAGCTGTATAACCTACGTTTTCAAGATCGTTATGTTTACCGCCAGCACGGACGCATTTTTGCGAGGTGGTCGCTCGATTATAAGCTCGTGACTCTTTTCCCAAAAACGTATCTTTAAACTGATTCATTCCCGCATTTGTAAACAACAAGGTCGGATCATCTGCCGGAACCAAAGAACTACTATCGACAATCTCGTGTTTATTACGATTAAAAAAGCTCAAAAATGCGTGACGGATCTCTGCCGTTTTCATAACAAAACTCACCTGTTATTGTACTTTCCTGAAAAATCAGTTTTTTTAAACCAAAAGAGCGCGATACTCTATCACAAACATCCCCACCCAAACACTGGATTCCTCGCGCTATTTACAACTTTTTTACATAGTCGCTACCGGAAGCAAAAAGCGCCCGACAAAAAACTCGGTTAAGCCGAAGGAAGCACCCTAAAGTTAGCTGGTTAACGAAAAGCTATAGAAAAGGAAAGAAAAAAGAAGGGACCTTAAATAACTAAAATCTTAGGTAATATCTGGAAAATCGTGTGCAAACTTGCCTATCCACTCTTCAGCAGCATGTTCACCATCTATCGTGCGGCCTTCAACCTCTTGAACCCACATTCGATAATGTTCGATATGGCAAACTTGCTCTACCATACGCGCAGTAAAGGCATCCTCTCTACTCGTAAACTCTATGCCCGCTTCAAAACGATCCGGGCGTGACAAACACCAAATAACCTTAGCCTGAGCTTCAAATGGAGGATCGACAATCGGAATCTTAATATTTACTACTGACCCGACTTTTAAACGCTGTTTCGAACTAAAACTCAAACCACCCAAGCTAACGTCTTGGGCTACTGACTTTTCAAGAGCAACATGGCCACCTTCAGCACCAAGCGATTCCGCACCATTTTCAGGTGAGAGTTCATCAACTGCCGTAAACTCTATTGGTACGTCTGCCGGGTGGCGTATATAGGCTCTCATAACTCTTGTTAATCTCACTTATTATTCACTAAGAATTTATTGTAGGCAAAGTACAGTTTAGTTGATATGCCTTTCTAACACCATTTCCAATTGCGCTATTTTGAATGGCTTCGTCATAAACTCATCCATACCGACCTGGAAGCATCCCTCAGCTTCTTCTTCAAAAGCATTTGCTGTTAAAGCCACAATTGGCGTACGACCACGTTCAGGCTTGGATCGTTCGATCTCACGTATTATTTGCGTGGTTTCATAGCCATCCATTTCAGGCATTAAACAATCCATAAAAATTAAAGCATATTTATTCTTCTTAAATAGCTCAATTGCCTCAAACCCATTTACCGCCAGGTCTACCTGGCAGCCATTACGCTCCAGCATACGCATAACAAGCTGCTGGTTAACAATGTTATCTTCGACAATTAATATATTGGACTTGGTTTGGTCCTGTAGATCTATAACTTCGGGGTCCGAACTTTCTTCAGCATCACTCACGGTATATCGCGTCACCAAGCGACGCTCACTTCCCTGACGGAATCGCTCAGCATAGGCCTGACACATAACTCCCCTCAAAAACGGGTCACGGAACTGCTTACTCAAAAAGCCACTAGCTCCTGCCAAAAAGAAGCCTTCCGCATCACCCAACTGTGGATTTGAACATAAAACAACGATCTGCACAGGATCAACGATAGACTGGCGAATCATCTGACAAGCTTCTACACCCGACAAATCCTGTAAGATGTCATCACACAAGATCATGTTGAACTGCTCTTCACTTCCAGCATAAGAATGCAAGGCTTTTATCGCTTCTGCAGCAGTCCCCACCGCCTCGAACTGAATCCCCCACTCGCTTAAGAGTTCAAGTGTAATTTTACGACTAAGCTCATACGAATCGATCACCAGTACTTTGAGCGTTTTCAGCAAGGACAAATCCAACAACTCTCTGGAGTTATCGCCACGAACTACCGGCAAGTTCAACTCGAACCAATAAGTAGACCCATCATCTTCTTTTGATTCGTTCAGCAATGTACTACCCATGAGATCAACTAACTGGTAGCAAATATCCAGGCCCAAGCTACGCTTTTCCCTCAGTTCCGAAGAAAAACCTATATCAGCAACATCAACCCGCTTATTAAGCCTCTGTATAGGCTTACTACCACTATCTTCAATTGACAAACGAATGGCCGCTCGAGAATTCTTTTGAGACAAAAGATCAACATTAATAAAAACGTGACCCTTCTCAGTGTGCTGGATCGCGTTAGCAACTAGGTTCATCAATACTTGTCGTATTCGTACAGGGTCTCCTCGTAAAGTCTGTGGAATATCGGGGCTAATTCGGCTCTCGAACACAAGGCCCTTTGACTCAGCCCTGTTTTTCAAAAGAATAGTAACACCGGATAACACCCCTCTTAAATTGAACGGTATCGTCGTAATCATAAGATCGCCCGACTCGATTCTGGAAAGGTCCAAGACATCATTTACAACGTACAACAATGACTCTAAAGACACCTGAATAGTTTGAGCATACTCACGCTGTTCATCTTCCAACTTCGATTCCAGCAATAACGAAGTGAAACCTAGCAACCCGTTCATTGGCGTTCGCAACTCATGGCTCATTTTTGCTAGAAACAAGCTTTTCGTCTCGCTGTTCTTGCGTGCTGCTTCTAACTCCTTCTGCGACAACGTTAAACGAGCCTCAGACTTATACAGACGCTCTTCCATCTCCTGCTTATACTCTAGAATCGATAACCACAGTTCAGAGACCTCAGTATCCTCTAATGAAGAAAGCCTCTTCATAGACTCATCTACATTCTGGTTTTTCAGGTCAATCATAAACTGACGCAAGCGCCTAACAACAATCTGATATCCAAGCAAAACACTCGTTAGCGAGCAACAAGCGACAACCAGCACATACAATAAAAAGCTAGTCAGTCCTTCCCTAGAAACCTCTTCAATGACCCCATCTAAACTCTGGACGACAGCCAGCTCTCCTAACCAGTAGGCTTGAGCCTCCCCTCCCTTCCAATAACTAATTGGATAGACAGATTGCTCGATGCGGGCAGAGGCCCCAATACTTCCAACCGTTATAGTACGACCGTCATCATAGCTGAGCGTATACTTTCTGGTTTCTTTCCCAGAAATATGCAAATGACAATCATCCAGCATCGCAATTAGTATCGCTTCGACCTTTTGATCGTTTGCGCGCCAAACAGCTTCACTTATCGGGTCAAGATTAGAAGACAGTAAATGATCTAAACACTCATTGATTGAATCAACTTGCATTTGGTAAGAGTAAACCCCTTTCGTAAAAACAATACCAAGCGATAACAATATGCTAAACAAAAAGCTATATAAGCAAATACGCTTAAGCAAGGGGGCTTTCTTTAGCTGTTTTAGCGTATTAGTTAAGCGCAAATGAAATCTCCTGAAGGGGATGTGAAAACTTGTGCAACACTAGCAAAATTCTTACGTGGCGTGTAGTACTGTTCAATGGCAAATGTAAAACGAGAATTCTTAATCAAAGGTAATTCGTGGCAAATTGCTTACCGTGGTAGCCTAGAACTCTAATTTAACTAATTTTCATAAGCTAATGCGCTCTATACTTACTACCCTTTGCTACATCGTGCTTTTTAGCTCTCAATTACAAGCTGCACAAACCTATAATAGCGAGACAATAGACGCTCGAAACAACAGCCCTATTGCTATGCTTTTCTCTCTCCCAAGAGCTAGCTTTTACCCAAATGAGCAAATCGGATCGATTCATTTACAATCAGACGCTTCGCTCACCAATTACATCAGCACTACAGATAAAAATGGCGACTATTTTCGCATAGACGGAGAAACCTGGAGATTTAGAAACACAGTTTCATACCAATATTCTCAACAGCTTCGCATTCTGGTAGACGCGTCCTGGATAAAACATGGCGGCGGTTTAGGTGATCGATTTATTTTCCACTTCCATGATGCATTAGCACTTCCACAAAATGGCCGCTCCGATAAGCAACACGATAGGTTCAACTGGACACTCTATTCTGAAAATCAGCAGGTATTATCTTTTCAGCGGGAAGCGTCTTCATGGGGTGACACCGAGGTTTCATTCGCATGGAAAATGAAAGAAATCTCCGATACTCAATACAACGCTACACTTAAAATTCCCACTGGCAACTACACGAATCAAACAGGCAGTGAAGCCTTCGACATAAATTTTAGCATCACCCAGCAGAACCCTGAGTGGTTCAAAAGGCGCAATTTTTTTGAACAAACAAAGCTTTCTTTATGGTACGGTACTGGTCTTGGCTATATAGGAAAGTCAGAGCAACTTAAGATTCTTGAGCAGCATCCTGTAAACCTTTCTTTTCGCGCAGGGTTCGCGTGGCTAATTAGTCCTAATTGGCAGTTAAAAAGTCAGATTGATACTCACTCCCCCTTGTTCAAAACAGAGCTACGTGAACTTGGCTGGGTACCGCTGCAAATATCCTTTGAAAGCGCACACCGTTTCAGTCAGGATATATCAATAAATCTGATGATTGCTGAAGACATTAGGCCACGATCCGTACCAGATGTGATCCTTAAGACAAGCCTAAGAATTAGACTTTAAAACTCACCTTAGAAACTTTCGGTGTTAAGAACTTAATTACCAAGTAAAGAATTGACTAACAAGGAACTTGAAAACCAATGCAATGCTTTAAAAAAGGAAAGTTAAACCCTGGCTTATTATCATTTATCGGGTTGATCGGATATACACTTGTACTATCTACACCCACAGCCCATGCTGATGAGATTGATCTCAGACTCAGCAATGACGCGGTTCACGGAAACTATACTAAAGATAATAGCCGGTCTAAGGCAAGGTTTGGCATGGGGTACTTCTATAAAGATGACGATTACACAACCAATATTCTAAACGTTGACCTACATGCAAAAGGACAAACCGTTATCGGTAATATGCCAGCAACAGTTGCTATTGGATTTGAAAGTAACTTTTTTAAAATCGAGGATTTCAAAGGTACTGCTGTTGGAATTGGCGGTTCACTAAGGCTAAACCTACCAAGCGCACCTGGCTTATCATTTGAAACAGATCTACATTATGCGCCCAAGGTACTATCTTTTGGAGACTCTGACGAGTTCAGTCGTTTTAGAACCCAAGTCAATTACCGAATTATTGAAAATGCCGATATCGCATTCGGCTTCCGCTATATGAATGTTGGCAGCGAATTAGATGGCAAGAATGAAACCCTTGAAAGCGGCGTATACCTTGGTCTTCAGTTAGCACTATAAGACTCAGGAGAGCACTGCAAACGCAGAGACTAAGCCGGATTCATCAGATAAACTAATGTGTATAGTCTCTGCACCCATTTCTTCCATTTTTAATTTTGCTTTTTGGTGCAAGACAGCAACAGGTTGCCCGCTCACCGAATGCGCGAGCTCTATATCATGCCAGGTAATACCCTGAGAGACCCCAGTACCCAAAGCCTTTGATACAGCTTCTTTGACAGCAAAACGCTTAGCTAAGAAGTTGTCTGGACGATTCGATTCAAGAAAGGAGTCAAACTCGTTGGGGGATAATATCCGCTTTGCAAAGCGCTCTCCATAACGCTCGAGGGATCTGGCAATTCTCTGGATTTCAACCAGGTCATTGCCAATACCTTTAACAGTCATAATTCACTATTAGCTCGTAGATTGTATTAAGGCATTCATTTCACGAACCGCATCCTTTATGCCAACAAACAAAGCCCTAGCAATGATACTATGCCCTATATTGAGTTCGTTAATACCGGGTATGGCCGCTATCGCATGCGTATTATGATAGTGCAAACCGTGCCCTGCATTAACAATCAGGCCATGAGACAAGGCCAAGTTCAAACCACTACGAATCCTTCCTAACTCTGCTTGCAATTCAAGCGGATCCTTACACTCGGCATAATGCCCTGTGTGAATCTCAATGGCTTGAGCACCGCAACGAACAGCCGCTTCAATTTGCGCAGGCTCAGGATCGATAAACAGAGAAACTTCTGAACCAATCTCACTCAAGCGAGCGCAGGCATCCTTAATACGATCTTCCTGCGCAATGACATCCAAGCCACCCTCAGTAGTCAGCTCCTCTCTTTTCTCAGGCACCAAACAACAATGTTCAGGCTTAACCTTCTCGGCAAGCCCTAGCATATTTTCGGTTACTGCCATTTCAAGATTCATTCGAGTTTGCAAGGTTTCCTTCATCACCAGTACATCTCGCTCTTGAATATGGCGTCGATCTTCACGCGGATGAATTGTAATACCATCTGCTCCAGCCTCTTCAGCCAGTAAAGCAGCTTGAACAGGGTCAGGGTAACGTGTGCCACGAGCCTCTCTCAAGGTTGCCACGTGATCAACGTTCACGCCTAATAAAACTCTGCCATTAGGATTTTCCATCAAATTTACCCCTT
Organism: Oleiphilus sp. HI0061; assembly: GCF_001635675.1. Taxonomy (NCBI): domain Bacteria; kingdom Pseudomonadati; phylum Pseudomonadota; class Gammaproteobacteria; order Oceanospirillales; family Oleiphilaceae; genus Oleiphilus; species Oleiphilus sp. HI0061. The sequence continues at coordinate 25,016 of NZ_LWFE01000358.1, forward strand.
AAACTTTATCGGACGAAATAACTCTCGACTTTTTATCACCTGACCACCCAAAGCATCATCAACCAGATAGCGCATCAACTGCTTGGCCTTTAAGTACTCTTCCTTTTGCCAGGTAGAGCCATTAACAATATCTAAAGTACTGATAAGCGATATTGCTTTTCCACTTATAATAAACACACTTCCTAAGTTAGAGCTGGCCTTACCAACTCCTTCAAAACCTTGCTGTGAAAGAAACTTATATCCCTGATCCTTCTGAATCTTGTGACCATAAATATCATGTTCAAAATCAGGCAGTAATCCTAGCTCACTCAGTAAAAGGTATTCAAATTTTCGCAAACAGCGCTGCAAGTCTTGCCCTTCAGCTAGCTGATCCAAACAATCTACATAGTTTGAGAACACTCCCAGGCTTGGCTCATTGTCCGGTACTAGCTTCAGAACCAATTCATTAAGGTAGTAAGCACTAAAAAGATAGTTTGCGCGAAGCTTATAGGGCTGGCTTGGAACATCGACGGATCGAAGTGTTTTGATTGAAGAGCGGCCACTCCAAGAGAGCAAAAGAGCCTGAAAGGGTTGAAGCAAGGCTGACCAAGCACTTCCTTTTCGCAAGGCCCCTTTTGCGATCAAAGTAAGCCGTCCGAAATTAAGTGAAAACACATCAACTAAAAGACTGGACTCCTGATAAGGGCGCCGGTTCAAAACATAAACCGCTTGCTGCTCCTCAATCATACTCATGCACTGACCGCCCCCTATTTAAAGGAGCCTTACTCGTCTCGATAACCCAAACTCTTTAAAGCCCTTTCATCATCAGACCAACCACTTTTGACCTTAACCCATAGGTTTAACATCACCTTGGTATCAAACAAGCGCTCCATTTCTTTACGAGCATCACGGCCAATGATTTTTATTTGTTCACCCTTGTCACCAATAACGATTTTCTTTTGACCACTGCGCTCTACAAGTATTAGCGCGCTAATATGCAGCACGTGCTTAACCTGTTTAAACTCTTCAATCTCTACAGTCACCGCATAAGGTAGCTCTTCCCCCAGCTGTCGCATGATCTTCTCACGCACAAGCTCAGCAGCCAGAAAGCGCTGACTTCTGTCAGTCACTTGATCTTCAGGATAGTAATGAATACTGTTTGGAAGGAAGCTATCAATTAGTTTTTCAAGAGAATCAACATTATGTCCATGCTTGGCAGAAACTGGAATAATTTCGTTGAACGAATGCTTCTCAGCCAAAACTTGAATGTGCGGTAACAAAGCACCTTTTTCTTTTGCCTGATCAACTTTATTTAACACGAGAATTACAGGCGCTTTTGCAGCTTGGATTTTTTCAAGCACGAAGCTATCTTCCTCTGTCCACTTGGTTCGATCAACCAAAAAGACAATAACATCAACATGCTTAAGCGAATCTGACGCCGCTTTATTCATATATCGATTAATCGCTTTATGTTCTTTCAGGTGCAAACCAGGTGTATCAACATAAACGACTTGCGCTTCGCCTTCGGTTTTGATCCCTAAAATCTGGTGACGCGTGGTCTGAGGCTTCTTTGAGGTAATACTAATCTTTTGACCCAATATACGATTTAGCAACGTTGATTTGCCGACATTAGGGCGCCCAACAATGGCGACATAGCCACAACGGGTATTCGGGTTATTAAAACTTTCCAAGTCGAATTCAGTCATGATAATACTCCAGGGTTATGACTTTTCTTCCAGAATAGCCAGCGCTTGCTTTGCTGATTTTTGCTCAGCTATTCGTCGACTAGGGCCTTCACTATTTGTTCTGATACTCATTGATGCAACCTCACACTCGACAAAGAAAGTCTGATCATGAGCTTCACCTGTGACCTTAATAACTTCATATTTCGGGAGGTCTTTCTTTATAGATTGCAGATATTCTTGTAGGCGGGTTTTAGGGTCTTTTTCGGTATTATCTAAAGACAAGTTAGCGAAACGCGGCTCATACCACGATAAAACAACTTCTCGGCAAGTTGAATGATCGCTGTCTAAATAGATAGCACCAATGACGGCTTCCAGAGCATCAGCAATAATCGACTCCCGCCTAAAGCCACCACTCTTCAGCTCACCGCCCCCTAAGTTCAAATAGTCGCCTAGCTTAAATTCTTTACCAATCTCTGCCAGCGTTACCCCTTTTACCAACAAAGAGCGCAAACGGCTTAGCTGACCTTCTTTTGCAGACGAGAAGTGTTGAAACAGATATTCAGCAATAACAAAGCTAAGTATGGCATCCCCTAAATACTCCAGGCGTTCATTGTTCGCACCTTTAAAGCTACGATGCGTTAACGCTAAATCTAGCAGGCTTTGATCTTTGAACGCATAACCAATTTTTCGTTCAAGCGCACTCAAGCGATTTTGTTTCATAGGGACTAATTTTTCCAAACTTTGCTCAAGCCTTTTCCAAAAAAGACGGTGATAAATAACTCTAAACTAAAACTTTTTCTCTATAGACTCTTCGAAGGAGACCACTGCATCTATGTTGCTATAAATCGGAATGCGAACTTCATACTCTACCGAGATATAAACACTTTCATCTGTAACTTCAGCATAGAAGCCTTCCTTAACATCAAAGGTACGGACATTGTTAGTTAACAAGCGGGTTTGGAAGTTTGTTTCCAGCTCACCAGCAGACATCCCTTCTAAATCAACTTCTTTATCATAAGATTCGAGTACAGATGCAATTTGCCAATGCTCATAAAACGCGGGGTAAAGCTTGAAAGCAATTGTTAAAATAATCGCAGCCATACCCAAAAAAAGCAGGACCACTGGCATCGAAGCACCCTTTTGCCGAGAATCAGTACGCATGTATAACCTCATCGTTAATCTATTTGAATCGTTGCGCTGCCAAGAAGCAGGACATTTATAATAGTATTGTTCAATATACGGATATTGCCTACTCGCTAAACAAAAGTCTTAAACTTTATTCGATAGCACCAACACGCGAAAAACTAGGTATGGAGAAGAACTTTGGCCAATGCATCCATATCGCAAAGGCTTTTCCGACAACCAGGTGGTCAGGAACAACGCCCCAAAAGCGGCTATCATTACTGTTATCCCGGTTATCTCCAACCATAAAATACGAGCCCTCAGGAATCTCCCAGTAACCTTCAGCACCTCTATTTAGCTGCGCTTTATGCTCATACAGCTTATGCTTAACCGAGCCTAAAGTCTCTTCAAACAGTTTGCGCCCAGGTAAATTCGCTAACAGTTTCTCTTCGACAAGCTCACCGTTGATCCATAACTGCTTGTCTGTATATTCAATTTTGTCACCAGGGACACCGATAACTCGCTTAATATAATTGGTCTTTCCATCTTTAGGGTATTTAAAGACCATTACATCACCGCGCTGCGGATCATCCATTTCAATGACTTTAGTTCCCACCACGGGAAGGCGAAAACCATAGGCATACTTATTTACCAGAATAAAGTCGCCAACTTCCAGGCTTGGTAACATTGAACCAGAAGGAATTTGGAAAGGCTCAACAAGAAAGGAACGCAAAACTAAAACGATTGCCAGTACCGGAAAAAAAGACCTAGAAACTTCTACTAACCAAGGGCCTTCAGAAATTTCTTCTTCGCTAGCTGCACTAGATGAATTATCTTTAGCCGCATCTCTTTTTGGTTTCCAGAGTATTGCATCGGCAAGGTATATCAAACCCGTCGCGAAAGTCAGTACAACCAATATCAGGGGAAAATCTATATCCATACTCTTCTCTTATCTACTTGATGCTCAAGCCAACGACGTCGAAAGCAATGTATTAATTATCAATCTTCAAAACTGCCATGAAAGCTTCTTGCGGGATCTCTACACTCCCAACCTGCTTCATTCGTTTTTTACCTTCTTTCTGCTTCTGTAGAAGCTTCTTCTTACGACTTACGTCACCACCGTAGCATTTTGCTGTTACGTTTTTACGTAAGGCTTTTACAGTTTGCCGAGCAACAATTTGACCACCAATCGCGGCTTGAATAGCAACATCAAACATTTGACGAGGAATTAGCTCCTTCATCTTCTCGGTAAGTAAACGTCCCTTTGAGTGGGCATTATCTTTATGAATAATTAGCGCCAATGCGTCAACTTTGTCACCGTTTATTAGAACGTCCAGTTTGGTCAAATTAGACGTTTCAAACCGTACAAAGTGATAATCTAGCGACGCGAAGCCCCGACTGACTGATTTGATACGGTCAAAGAAGTCGAGTACCACTTCATTCATTGGTAAATCATATTTGAGAGAGACCTGCCCTCCCAGAAATTGCATATCCTTCTGAATGCCTCGTTTCTCAAC
>NZ_LWFE01000359.1:0-1319 GCF_001635675.1 Oleiphilus sp. HI0061
CGTAGAGCTTCACCCCACGTGCCACCAAATACACTGATATAGTAGCCACCGGCAGAAATTAAGATAAGGTAGATTCCGGCGACCACCAGTGTTGTCGAATGGAAAGCCATTTGACGTGAGACGTGCATTCCGATGACTTGTTTTTGGTTGTTCATTAAAGTCAACGCGATAAAAGGAGCGGCCAGGGCATTAATTGCGCCGCGCGTTTCCCATAGTGGGGCGGATAACTCGCGAAACAAGAGTGCATCTGAATACATAAAGAAGTCGTAGCAGAACAGGGTGCCAATCGCGATGGTTAGGTATTTGATTCCGGAACGGCTATACATATTCGCGCTACGCCATACTTGTTCTAAAAGTAAAAGTGCGACGATAGAAAGTGATACCTGAAACAACAGAATCGAATAGCTGGACACCCATTGTGAGCCTGAGATACCTTGGGCCAAGGTAATAAAGACCATAGCAGCGAGCAGAGCGAGAATGGCCGAACTGAGATAAAAGCGGTCTCTGCCTTGTTGTTGGTTAGGAATGAAGCTAATCCCCAAGAGCGCGTAGAGAACGTCAAACCAGGCTGCATTGCGAATGAGTTCAAAGGTGTATCGTAGATAGAATGGCACATCAAAGCCTAAGCCTTGTGCGACCAATGCGCCCATCCATAAACTGCTTGCTAGCGCAGCAAGTAGTAAGGAACGATCAACGGATCTGCGTAAATACTTGCTAGCGATAAATACTGCGAGTAGCAGGAAGGCCAGGAGTCCAATACTATTTGAAATAGTTAAGAATGAAATATTCATTGAGCCGGTAGTGTGCCTGAACGTACTTATATTGGAGTGTTTTGAAAATCTGAACCTGATAGTACTTGATAGAATTGATAAATGAACAAAGATTCAGTCTGTTAGTTTTAGTGTAGCAGAGTCATGAGCAGAGTTATTGATTAAATCGCTTGGATTTGAGATTACCTAAGAGAAGTATGTTCTTAATTCAGGTCAAGCAAAAAAACCGGATTCGCTGGGATACGAATCCGGTAAATAGTGCGAGTAGTATCCATGAAAGTCTTTCATTGCTGATAATTGCACTTCGCTTATCAGACACTCAAAGTATTAGTCAGATCGCTCAAAAAACAAGCATTTTTTAATGATATTTTCTTCTAAGTTGGCGTGCTAACCTTTGATATGGTTTTTAGCCGACGAGAGATTAGCCTGTGCTGGAACTCCAGCACTTAGCGGTGTGGTTTGTGTTCTGAGTGAATATTGTCCGTATCCCAGGGCAATAGGCGGTAATGAGGTTGTGATTGGGCAAAATTCATAAAAGGGTATTTGATG
>NZ_LWFE01000360.1:0-775 GCF_001635675.1 Oleiphilus sp. HI0061
CAGCGATCATTAAATTGATCATTGTTGCGGAATAAGCTTCTGAAATAAGTAGTCAGATAGCTTTGACTAAACATGGTAAGAAACGTTGCCATGGTAGAGTGATTTGAAAATATAAATTACTCTCTGATACGGCCCGAATATATATTATATTTCGGGCCGTATTCATTTATGCTCTACAAAACTAAGCATTGCACTTTTATGATCTATCAGAGGTGAGAGTCTTGTCAGTACTTGATCAGGATACACAGAAACTAAAAATACCTCCCCACTCAATCGAAGCGGAACAGTCAATACTGGGTGGCTTGATGCTGGACAACAGTAAGTGGGATGTAGTCGGTGACAAAGTCCTGGAAGAGGATTTCTATCGTCAAGATCATCGTTTGGTTTATCGAGTAATTGCTAAGTTAGCGACGGGTGGTAATGCTCTAGATGTAGTGACGGTTGCTGAAGAGCTTGAACAAATGGGCGAGCTCGAAAATGCTGGCGGTATGGTTTATCTGGGGCAGCTCGTCGAGCGCACGCCAAGCGCTTCTAACGTTAGGGCCTATGCAGAAATCGTTCATGAGCGAGCAGTACTTAGACGATTAATAAGTGCCTCGGGAGAAATTACAGACAGTGCTTTTAACCCCCAGGGGCGGACAACCTCAGAGCTTCTAGATGAGGCTGAAAGGAAGGTTTTCCAGATCGCTGAGAATAGTGGTGGGAAAGACAGTGAAGGGCCTCAATCAGTAAACCCTATCCTAACCAAGACGCTAGAACGTATTGATGAGCTGTT
>NZ_LWFE01000361.1:0-947 GCF_001635675.1 Oleiphilus sp. HI0061
GTTTATACATACAGCATATAGAAGAAGCTTCACTTAGCGAATATTGGCCGTAATTTTGTAAAAACAGTCCAACTGTTATGTCCGCTTTCGGGTCTTTTGTAATATAAAAATGCTAGTTAGGAAGGGCCAGATTAGATCTGAAGACAATTCTCAAGTTATGTCCGCTTATCTCACTTTCCAGAAGTAACCGATCAGATCAATATTGGCCAAAATATCCTTGTTTATCGATCAGTCATGAAGGTCCGTTTTGCGGACTTTCACGCCTTTGAGTGCTGTTTAACTATGCCGTGCACTGAACTCCAACCTTTGAGAAAGGGTTCGAGCCGATACACCTTTCTGATACTACTGACTTTGCGCAAGGTTCTGCGTCTCTCCAATTACTCTGTTCCGGCCTTGTTTCTTAGCTGCATACAAGGCTTGGTCAGCGCGCTCTACTAAGCCATCAATTGTGTCAGAGGTTTGCATACTCGCAACACCGACAGAAATGGTAATATTACCCAGGGTGACTTTTTTATCACTGCCCATAACCAGGTTTTTACTGGCGACCTTATCGCATAGCTGCTGGCCTACAACGAGTGCGCCTTCGTAGCGTGTGTTGGGTAATAGCGCCACGAATTCTTCACCTCCATAACGAGCGACGATATCGTCACCTTTGACACCCTTCTTTAGAACTGTTGCGATAAAGGTTAAAACTTTGTCGCCTACTGCGTGGCCGTGCGTATCATTAAACGATTTGAAGTGATCAATATCCATAAATAGGAGAGAGAAGGGCTTCAGTGTTTGTTCAAACTCATTTACTAGTGTTTTAATAGACTCATCAAATGCTCGTCGATTCGGGATGCCGGTGAGCTGGTCGGTAAACGCCGTTTCGTTCAGTTCTTCCAAGTTCCTTTTTAAAGTACTGACTTCCTCCTTCACAACGATTAAGGAGTTTTCCATTGATGTGT
>NZ_LWFE01000362.1:0-1069 GCF_001635675.1 Oleiphilus sp. HI0061
AATCATGTTCTTCGGCAAGCTTTCTTACAGCTGGCTTTTCCAATTCACCAACCGGAAACAGGGTTTTCGCTAATTTGCTTTGGTTGACAGCATGTAGAAAGTAGCTTTGATCTTTGTTGTTATCGAGCCCCTTTAATAGCAAGGTTTGCCCATTATCGTCAGCGCGTCTCACGTAATGGCCTGTCGCAATGTAATCTGCCCCTAAGGTACTCGCATAATCGAGAAAGGCTTTGAATTTGATTTCCTTGTTACACAGGATGTCAGGGTTGGGAGTTCGCCCAGAGCGATACTCAACCAAAAAGTGCTCGAAGACTCTGTCCCAATATTCAGCGGCAAAGTTAGCGGTATGAAGCTTAATACCTAGCTTGTCACATACAGCTTGGGCATCATTCAGGTCTTCGATTGCGGTACAGTATTCTGTGCCGTCGTCCTCGTCCCAGTTTTTCATAAACAGGCCTTCGACAAGAAAGCCTTGCTGTTTTAGGAGTAGTGCTGAAACGGAAGAGTCAACACCGCCTGACATGCCAACGATTACGCGTGTTTGGCTTGGATCAACAGAAGAGGGTAGGGAAGAGCTATTTTGTATCATAAGGTGGATATATTAGCGGTGAGCTGCTGAAGTAAGTTTGTTAGTTTGTTTGGAAGAAAGTGCATTCTACCTTGTTGCCTTTATACTTGGTAGTGCCTCCTTTATGCTACTAGATGTTCGGTGGAGTATTTAGTTTGCTGTCTATACTTTGTATAGTAACGGTACTGGGGAATAATGAAGTGATCAGAGAGTCTTGAGGGAATATCAATGAGCAGTGTGCAAGTTGTGCCACGAATTTTGGAGTTGTTTGAGCGTGCTAGTGCAAAACAGTTTGATAATTTAGGTGCTTATATTAAAAAGACTGATAATGACCTACAAAGGTTATCTACTCTTGATGGCTTTGTTTCTGTATCCATTGAGGCTAGTTCTGAAGATCTTTCTATCTTAATGTATTTAAGTGTTTCTGGAGCTTTTCTCAGGGAAACAATGCCTAGTATTGAAGCGCAAAATTAAACAATTGTGCAGTACCAGGAAAATTGG
>NZ_LWFE01000363.1:0-822 GCF_001635675.1 Oleiphilus sp. HI0061
CTATCGATATCAGTTCACTACAGCGTAAGTCTGCAGCTCTAAAGCTGGAAGACGAAAAAATTGCACTAACCGTTGACGATTTACGCTTATGCTACGGTGAAAAAGAGGCCCTTCACGGCGTAAATATGCAGATCCCACAGAACCGAGTAACGGCTTTTATCGGCCCATCGGGTTGTGGTAAATCGACATTATTGCGTTGCTTCAATCGCATGAACGATTTGGTTGATGGCTGTAGCATCACCGGTAAAATCATGCACGAAGGTAAAGATATCTACCAACGTAAAGTCGAAGTGGCTGAACTTCGTCGCCGCATTGGTATGGTATTCCAGAAGCCAAACCCTTTCCCAAAGAGCATCTATGAAAACGTCGCTTATGGCCTGCGTATTCAAGGAATCAACAAAAAGCGTATTCTAGATGAAACAGTAGAATGGTCTCTACGTTCTGCAGCACTTTGGGATGAAGTTAAAGATCGTCTTGATGATAGCGCATTGGGTCTATCCGGTGGTCAGCAACAACGTTTGGTGATCGCACGAACCGTTGCTGTTAAACCAGATGTATTACTGCTTGATGAACCCGCTTCAGCCTTGGACCCATTGTCTACGCTGAAAATTGAAGAACTGATTCACCAGCTAAAAGATGACTATACTATCGTTATCGTAACCCACAATATGCAGCAGGCTGCTCGTGTATCTGACTACACGGCGTTTATGTATATGGGCGACTTGATCGAATTTGGCAACACTGATGAGCTGTTTACCAACCCACGTAACAAGCAGACTGAAGACTATATAACCGGTCGTTACGGTTAGGTTTAGGACTATA
>NZ_LWFE01000364.1:0-833 GCF_001635675.1 Oleiphilus sp. HI0061
GACATGCCTCGAGTGGTGCCGCGCATTTTATCGCAGAGTCTGTCACACCTGGTGTGGCTATTGTGAATGCAGGAGATGGTTGGCACGCCCACCCGACACAAGCAATGCTGGATATGCTGACTATTCGTCAGAATAAGGGGCAATTCGAGGGCCTGAAAGTCGCAATTGTGGGTGATATTTTGCATTCAAGAGTTGCACGATCCCAGATTAGAGCGCTGAATACACTCGGTGTTGATGAAGTAAGAGTGATAGCTCCTAATACCTTGCTGCCGAAAAGTGTCGAGTCATTGGATGTTAATGTCTATAACAATATGGATGAAGGCCTAAAAGACCTTGATGTGATTATTATGCTTCGATTGCAGCGTGAACGAATGCAAGGAGCTTTGCTACCGAGTGAGCAGGAATACTTTCAGCTTTATGGCTTGACTCGTGAGCGCTTGGCACTAGCCAAACCTGATGCAATTGTAATGCACCCGGGGCCGATTAACCGCGGCGTTGAGATCGAGTCGGAAGTTGCAGATGGCGAGCAGTCAGTGATCCTGGATCAGGTCACTAATGGTATTGCTGTAAGAATGGCGGTTATGTCGATGGCAATGAGTGGTCAAACGGAAGAGAAAAACAGTGAGGAGTCAAAATGAGCATGCTTCTTAAAAATGGTCAGCGTCTAGTTTTCTCTGACTCCGGCGCGTCCTGGGCTCCTTTTGAAACCTTGCTGATTAAAGATGGTCTGATCGAGGCAATCGATGTTGCCGAGATAAGTGGCACTCCTACAAAAGAATTGAATGGAGCCTATGTATTACCAGGCTTGATTGATCTTTCTGTCGCTTTGCCAG
>NZ_LWFE01000365.1:0-640 GCF_001635675.1 Oleiphilus sp. HI0061
TGAGTTTTATATGCTTTTACGTAAGCTTTTCTGCCTATCCTTGTTAACACTAATCTCACATGCCAGTAGTTTAAGTGCAAATGAAGTCATTATAGGCCTTAACTATCCCGCTTCAGGCCCTTACCAAGTACAAGGACTCGCCCAAGAACGTGCTGCCGATATGGCAGTTGAAGAAATTAATAATAATGGCGGGATACTAGGAAAACCCATAAAGCTTCTTAAAAAAGACACTCAGTCAAAAGCCGCAATATCTACCACAAACGTCGTCCACATGATCGATGACCAGGGCGCAAAAATGATTTTTGGCGGTTCCTCTAGCGCTGTCTCTATTTCAGGTGGCTACGCTGCAAAAGCGCGTGACACTTTATACTTTGGCACGCTAACCTACTCAAATGCCACGACGGGGAAAGACGGTCATACCCACATGTTCAGGGAAAGTTATAACGCCTGGATGGGCGCTAAAGTGCTTTCAAAATACCTAAAGAAAAACTTCAAAGGTAAAGAGTTATTCTACATCACTGCAGACTATACCTGAGGCTGGTCGACTGAANACTCAATTCGCAAGTTCAGCAAAACCAAAGACAAAAAAGCACACCAGCGCGCACTTGTCCCCTTCCCTGGTGCGACAAAGCAGGACTTC
>NZ_LWFE01000366.1:0-1213 GCF_001635675.1 Oleiphilus sp. HI0061
CAAGAAACTAGCACGGGACTAGATGAAAAGCTTAGGCAGGCTTACTTTTGGATCGTTAATAACGCGATAATCAGTCCTCACTATGATATCGAATATAATGATCAGTCTCCGCAACAGTTTAGGGCGGGAGACAGTCACAGTACGCTAAACCTCCCAACTGAACAGTCTTACTCAAGCTTTATCTTATTGCCACTCCTCACGTTCGCTACTCAAAGTAAATGCCTTTTCATTGGCGGACCAGGCCGGGGTAAAACGGCTAGTGCAATCTTGATGGGTATCATGGGCGGTTATACGACAAAAGAAGTTAAACGAGCCATGCAACATGGCCATCCGCAGATGACAGTGGCTGATTTGCTGGGTAATCCCTTGCCATCGGATCTGGCCTCGGCCGAAGCGATCGAAGACATCCGCATATCGTGGCGGAAATGGCTTGGAATGCGCGTAAAAATAGTCGATGAATACAACCGTATCCCTACACGAACGCAAAGCGCTTTGCTGACTGTGATGGGAGACAACTACGCAGAACTCTACAACCAGGTCTTTGAATGTCCTGATGCGGCCTGGTATTTAACTGCAAATGATGATCAGGGTGGCGGAACCTACCAGGTGATCGAAGCCTTAAAAGATCGTATTGATGTCGTTGTCCAAGCTTTGTCATTTAACCCTAGATTTCTGAATCAGTTGCTTCTACGTATTGAAGAAGGTGTAAAGCCAGAAGATATGGTTCCACCTCAGATCATTTTCACCGAAGATGAGATCTCAGACATGTCGCTAGCGATACGCAATATCACAGTACCTGCAGGGATTCGGCGCAGAATAGAGTTCTTTACGAGTCACTTTGAGTATTCGGAGTATTCTGCCTCTCAGTTTGAATATAAAACAAAGGACACGTCACGATTATCAGGCGTCAAATCACATGTGTTAGCGTCTATTGATAATGGTCGTGATCGTCTAAAAGATCTTGGTTGTCAGACCCTAAACGGAATCTCAGTTCGTTCTTTGATGTCACTACTACAGTTTGCTAAAGCTCTCGCGTTTTTTAGGGGTAATGACACGGTTGAGTTAAACGATGTAAGGCAAGTACTCCCATTCGTTTTTCATTCCCGGCTTTTTGCTGACATGGATTCACCGTTTTTCGAACTGTCTGAGAATACTTTTTATCGAAGCGATAAGATCGGCTGGTTGCGTCACCTCTTTGATTCTTCATGTAGGG
>NZ_LWFE01000367.1:0-904 GCF_001635675.1 Oleiphilus sp. HI0061
TCCTGGATATAGACGCTGTTTTCGAATATGCGCAAGATGGTTTTACTCTGGTTACCTTTAACCTTTTAGTTAAGAATCTCAATAAAACGCTTTCCGATCAGGCAAGGGCAGTCACTCAAACTTTCACTGTGCATTAATTTAACCTGGTCAGCTGTCTGGAACCCGTGTCTTCTGCGTCGAAATTAGATCATTATAGAGAGCTCGCGGGACCAATTATTCATGCAGTTATCCTCGAAACGGGGAAAAATGATGTGAAGCTGATACGGAAAAAACTAAACCAGGCTTACCCATTTGAAGCTAGGTGTGGACAGGCTTATCGAGCCTGGTTATCAGAAGTACATTCCCAACTTGGCTTTACCTTACGAAGAAAAAACAGTTCAGAAAAACAATTAGACCTGTTCGATCAACCTTAATTATTCTTCTTCGACGGCCTCTAGAACGGATTCAACAGAAGCTGTAGCTAAGCCATCAACATTGACTGAGAAGTTGGGNTTCCCTAGTGAAAGCGCTGCCCCTATAAAAGTATTCCCAATCGCGGTCAATTTCTCTTCATGATCCTCAACACCTAACTGATCACACAAATCAGCCACACCATTAGCAAACTCTTGCAGTTTATCTTCTGTCAGACCTGTCATAGATATTCCTTTAGTACGATTCTGAATCAATGGCAACAGCGATACAGAATATGGAGGAAGTGAAGGAAAGTAATGACGGTATTCTTGCCATGATGAATGTCATTACGGATATCGCTGAGCAGACCAATCTTCTTGCACTTAATGCTGCAATTGAAGCGGCCCGTGCAGGGGATCAAGGTAGAGGATTTGCTGTCGTGGCTGATGAGGTTAGGACACTGTCCAAAAAAAGCAACGAATCAGCTCAGAAGATTAGAACTTTGTTAGACAAA
>NZ_LWFE01000368.1:0-945 GCF_001635675.1 Oleiphilus sp. HI0061
TAAAGAAAGCCCTGATTCCTTGGTAACAGTATCGGTTGATTCCACCTTGCTATATGAACTCGAGTCAATGGAATCCCAGCTGCCTGACCCCCTTAAAAACCATAAAACTGTTTTAATGACTGATAAGGATGAATGCAGTGAGATTAAAGATCCTTCTTTCTCAGGGCGTTTTAGAATCAGCTTTTTGTCTCAACCACTAAGGTATGATGAATTATTAGCAGAAATTACCTGTCATGATGGAAGTCATGAGAGCGATAACATCAAGCTTGATAATGTTCAACATGGTGAAGACTTGGGCTTTGCGCCTCATAGTAAAATATTAGTCGTCGAAGATAATAAGGTTAATCAGCAGGTATTGATGATAATGCTTGACTATTTGAATCTGAAAGCTGATATCGCCAACGATGGTGTTGAAGCACTGGAGGCTGTTCAAAAATCTCATTACGATTTGATTTTGATGGACTGGCAAATGCCAAGAATGGATGGTCTAGAGGCTACTCGTAATATTAGGGCTATTCAAGGGCTTGTGCAGCCCGCAATCATTGCTGTTACTGCTAATGCTATGTCAGGTGATATCGAGAAGTGTATAGAGGCCGGTATGGATGACTATTTGAGCAAACCGGTGGAAAAAGATAAGTTAGAGCAGACCATTCGTCGGTGGCTTGCTCCAAAACACGATGAGCAGGTTTCCTAAACTAAGTAAGCCGATATAAAGTTCTAGTTCGGTTTACCAGTCTCGGGTGGAATAATTAGTGGGGGTTAAAACCGTATCCTTGGCACTGGGGAGTCGCTCCGGGTAGTCTAGTGTATAGTGAAGGCCTCGGCTTTCTTTTCTCTGGATTGCGGAGCAAATGATCAGGTCTGCAACCGTGACAAGGTTTCTTAGTTCTAACAGGTCATTCGTCACGCTGTAGTTACTGTAATAATCAAGTATCTCTTGATGTA
>NZ_LWFE01000369.1:0-5537 GCF_001635675.1 Oleiphilus sp. HI0061
TCGTCGGTTTCACTGGTTAGAGCCCAGTGGCTGGCAAACGGTACCCGTACCGCCATTACAGACTTACCTGGATATGGTGAACCAGATAATGTTATCGATGTTAGTGTCGATGGCTGGCCAACAGGCGTAAATGGTAACACCAACCCCAGTGGAATGACCGCTGCTGAGTGTAATGCACTGTGGGGGGCATTAATGAATACTAATGGCCTAACGACGTCGACAGCCGTGGGTGAAGACTACCTGACAACGGTGAATTCTGGTGATTGTCGATATACCTATCAGGCAACAGTTGATGGACATAACGTTGAGTATGACCCGAACACCGGCACTGTCTATACAGATATTCAGCCTTAAGCAGTTTTATTAAGAAAGTAAGCTTTGTTGTTACGATTTTTAAACAAAAACATACATTAATGATGTGCGAAGTTTTAAAAGCATGTCTATAGTTAAATCAATAGATTAGTGAACGAAGTTTTAGTGCTACTTAAACTTGGCGTTAAGTCCAAGAAGCATTAACTTTTAATTTTAACGAACGAAAGCAGTAAATAATTATTAAGATTTAGGAGCTCTACTCATGAAGCGTCAAGCGGGTTTTACACTCATCGAATTGGTCATGGTTATCGTGATCTTAGGTATTTTGGCAGCCTTTGCATTGCCTCGTTTTGCAGACTTAGGTGGTGAAGCGCGTGCTGCAGCACTTCAAGGTGCTTATGGCGCGATGAGGTCTGCGTCATCCATAGCTCACGCAGACTATTTGGCTCAGGGCGATAACTCCTTGACTGAAATTACAATGGAAGGTCAGGTTATTCAGATGTTGAACGGCTATCCTGAAGCACAAACTGCTGGATCTGAAGGTATTCTTGATGCTGCTCAGATTACTGCTGCTGATTTCGATTTGGGTGGTACTCCAGGCGGTTTAGCAACTTCGACGGTTACAGTGACAGCTTCAGGTGTAACACCAGCTAATGCAGCAACTTGCCGTATTACCTATACAGCTGCTGCAGCAAATAATAGCCCAACTATTTCAATTGATGTTACGAATTGTGATTGATTAGTAGTTGTGTGAAAAAGCGCCGGTGGGCGCTTTTTTTCGTTTTTTAAAGGCAAGATTTTTGTCGAACAAGATCATAGCAAACTATTCAAAACAGACTAACCAGCATGGTTTTACCTTGATTGAGCTGGTGATGGTCATCGTGCTCATCGGTGTTCTAAGTGTCGGTGCCAATAGCCTGTTCTCTTCAAAAGACTCCTATGCAGACTACTTAGCCAAGGAAAGGCTTCTTTCTCTTGGTTTACTCGCGCAACAGTTAGCCTTGGGTGTCAGTGCTCAAGAGGTGCAAATAGCGGGTGCGGCACCTATACCGTCGGGAGATCCAGCGGAAATACAGTTTATTCGTACCGCTGGCGGCGACCTGCATTTTACCCTACTGAAGCATCAGCAAAGCGTTCAGACTTATCAACTGGAAACACCTTTGCCCACAATTTCAATAGATGGCCTTGCGCTGGCGTTGGGGGCTACTGTTAGTTTGGCGTGGGATCAAACAGCAAGTATGGACGATGCCGCAAATCACAATGTTACGATCGTTGGTACGAAAACCCATCGTATTTGCTTCTCCTCCTCGGGTTTTGTTTACGAATCGTCGGGGGCATGCCCGTGAGAGCTAATGTTACTCGTTCAAGAAGTTTAAGCCGACAGCAAGGCGTCACCTTGGTTGAACTCGTCATTTCTATTGTGATTCTATCGATTGCTATGGTTGCAGTGCTGAACTCTTTCAGTTTTACCATGAAACATAGTGCTGACCCCCTTTGGAGGAATAAGACCTTAAAGCTGACACAGTTATATTTTGACGAAATATTATCAAAGAATTATGACCACGCTACGCCCGTGGGTGGTGTGCCGATGGTCGCGAGCCCAGGTTGTACAGCAGCAGATCTGGGTCCCGATTCACCCGGAGGCGTCCTGGAAACTCGCTCTGTCTATAACGATGTGGATGACTATGATGGTTTGACAGATGCTCCACCGGTCAGCTTAACTGCAGGTTTAGATAGTTCTTATGACAGTTATAGTGTTTCTATTAGTGTGGCGTGCGATACCGCTAACTTAGTGTCAGCGAGTGCAACGAATCACGCCAAGAAAATAACTATTTCGATAACGCCACCGGGCCAAAGTACGATGACCTTTGCCGCTTATAAGGGGAACTTCTAATGTCGCGCCCCTTAAATGACTCTAAAGGATTTACCTTAATCGAGATGATTGTCACGATTGTCGTGATAGGTATTCTAGGTGTAGGAATTGCCGGATTTATCGGTCGAACTACGGAGGGCATGATCGATGCCTCTGAGCGCGGTAAAATATCTGCCATTGCTTGGGTGGTATCAGAGAAGCTAAGTAGAGAACTACGATTAGCTTTACCGAATAGTATTCAAACGCTTAGTGGCGGCTCATGTATTGAGTTTATTCCCACTGTCGCTGCAACGGACTATTTAAGTGTGCCGATTTTAAGTGGGGCCAGTAGTTTCGAGGTGGTACCTTTTGCTAGCTACGTGGATGCAAGTGTCGATACTAGCCAGGACAGAGTGGCCGTTTATAGTAATGCCGTCAGTGATGTTTATGACCTATCTGGAAGCCAGCGCGTAATTAGTAGCTTGCTTTCTAGTATTACTGCCGGCGCAACAGCCGGTGCTTTGACGATTAACTTACAATCAAGCCATCAATTTGTCAGTGACTCCCCAACTAAGCGTTTGTTTATTAGTCAGGACCCCGTGATGTTTTGTTTTAGCGGTGGCTTTCTCTATCGTTATTTTGATTATGGCTTTGATTCGACCCCTGATACCAACAAGCAAACTGTCATGGCAAATGGTGCGAATTTAGGTAGCTTTGCTTATACAGACGCCAGCCTGACTCGTAATGCTGTGGTAAATATTGCTTACAGTGTTACAGGTAGTAATGGTGAACTCCAGGCCGTAAATCAAGAGGTGCAAATTCGCAATGTACCCTAGGCAACTCCACTTTAGACAACTACACCTTAAGCAGCGAGGTATTGGACTTCCTGCGACAATATTTTTGATCGTTATTCTTGCTTTGATCGTTTTGGCAATGAGTGATCTGGCTGAAGATTCCAGTATGGGCTTTGCTCAAGACTTTGAATCTACACGAGCCTTTTACGCGGCGGAAAGCGGTGCTCAGATAGCGCTAAACAGAGTGTTCGTTGGTGGGACAACTTGTAATGATGCAATGGGGTATCTGGACTTTGATGCAGGAGGGAGTAACCCTGGCTTGGATAACTGCATTGCACAACTGATTTGCCGAATTGATACGGTGGCAGGTACAAATTATATGACATTTACAAGCACAGCGACCTGTGGAAGTGGTTTGGACCAGGCGACTCGTTCGGTGCAGGTGAGGGCTCATGATTGATAAGGATGTTTTGTTATTGTTCCGACTTATTACAAGTATATGTGTGATTGTCTGTCTGTTTACTTTCGCTAGTAGTGCTCATTCTGCAATTACTTTTGTAGCTAGTACGACTGAAGATGGCAATAACGATGATGTCACTCTTACTGTACCAGCGAGTGCTGAAGAAAATGATTTGTTATTGGTGCAGATTACTATCCGAAACAGAAGTGGTAGTGATGGGGTGACAGCGCCAGCTGGTTGGACTCAGATTAGCTCTCAAGACAGAGACGATGATGTACTCCAATCATTGTACTATCGCCTGGCTACGTCTGGCGACGCTGGGACCGGGTATAACTTTGATTTTGATGGCAATCGGAATCGGCGGTATATAGGTGGTATGTCTGTCTTTCGAGGTGTCGATACCTCCACACCAATAGATGATGAAGATTCTAGCGTAGGTATGAGTTGGTCCAGTGTGACAGCACCGTCGGTCAATACTTCAGGCTCGGGGGGAATGCTGGTGGCATTTTATACGCTTGAAGCCGGAGACGCAGCGTTTTCCGCACCTGTCGGTATGACTGAAATGTACGATATTGAGGAACATAAGGGTAATGACGGAATAACAACAATGGCCGCATATGAGCTTCGACCTACGGCAGGTGCATCGGGTGATCGAGTCGCGACGGCGTCAACAATTTTTGATGATGCCATTGGTCACTTAATTGCTTTGAGAGAAGGGGCGAGTGGTGTATTGAATGTTGATAGTGTCCATGGTGCCTGTGGTGTTGATAATCTCTTGGTAGTCGAATTCGACAATACCATTGATAGTGATGCCTTAGATACTAGCTACTACTCCTTAAATGCAGCGACGATTAGTAGTGTTAGTCAGCAAAGTGACACAACGGTTGTATTGCAGGTAACAGGAATTGTAGCGGGCCAGGCATATACCTTGACGGTGGATGGTACTGATCACAGCGTTGATTTCTCTGGTTTAACTGGTCATTACTTTGATCAACGTAACGGAAGTGGAACCAAGGTTTCTCAGCCTTCAGGTTTATTTACCGGTACGGCATATCTGCGTAAAGATAGCCAAGTGGATTTTGGTTGGGGCTCAGGAACGCCGACTATTTTCCCTAGTACCTCTGGAAATAATGAGCGTTTCAGTATTCGTTGGAATGGCTATGTGGTACCGACACAAACAGGTAGTTATGAGTTCCGGCTGTATTCAGATGATGGTGTACGCTTAGACCTTGAAGGTAGTGAGATTATTAATGACTGGAGCCTTCATGGACCGCGTTATTCGAGCACTTCTGCGGCGCAATTATTAAATTCTGGGCAGGGCTATATCGTTCAGATGGAGCACTTTGAGCATACTGGTCAAGCTTATGCTCGTTTGCAATGGCGCCGTGACGGTGGCAGTTGGGAAGCTATTCCAAGTGCAGCTTTGAGTTCATGTGCGGTCACAGGTGAGCTACCTGAACCTGTCGCAGAATTTCGAATGGACGAGACGGCTTGGTCTGGCTCATCAGGTGATGTGGTGGATAGCTCAGCTAGTTCTAGCAATGCCAGTTCTCAAAATGGCTTAGACACAACGAATACAGCACACCTTTGCCGAGCAGGCGATTTCGATGGTGTTGATGACTACATTGAAAGCTCAGCCGTAGGCACAACGCTTACGGGAACCTCTTCACTGAGTTTTTGGATCAAGACCACACAAGTAGGAAATAATACCGGATGGCAGGCGCCCGGTATTGCAGGTATAGAAGAGGCGGGAGGCTCCGACGATATCTTTTGGGGCTGGATCGATGCCTCGGGCCATATTGGCTTATCGGTCGGTAACGATTACTCAACAAAATCCTCAGGAGTGATCAATGATAATAGCTTTCATCATGTGGTACTAACACGTGATGCCGGTAGTGGTGCGTATAAAATATATATTGATGGCGTGTTGGATCAAAGTGGCACCGCAGCAGCAGGTGTGATTGGCAACTCTTTCACGAGTATCGGCCGGATAGAAGATACAGGTGGTTCGCCAGAGTACTTTCAAGGTCAGCTAGATGAAGTCAAAATATACAACAGCGTTCTAAGTGATTCGCAAGTGAATGCCTTATATACCGAGACACGTTCATGTGGCGCCTAT
>NZ_LWFE01000370.1:0-807 GCF_001635675.1 Oleiphilus sp. HI0061
GCGCCTTGCTCGGTGCTTATGCAATGCAAGAGGATGTTATTGATGCAAAACATATTAAGAGCGCATACGCGGAAATACAGGGGCCAAAGTTTAAGCAGCCACTAAAACTAAGTTCGTCAATCAAAAGGGGGATAATTGCTGTCCTGCTAACAATAATTGCCAGTATTGGAGTATTTGCTTTGGACAAGCGATACGACAACAGAATAGCTGAGCTGGAAAGTATAATCTCTTCTTCCAAAACAGAGCCCGAGCTGCACCCAGCCTCAGTAAAACAAATCACTCCTGAAGAGGGCGACGACTCCAAGGCTATATCAGAAAGCGGTACTTCAGCAGAAGAAGTGGCAGATTTACAGCAATTTTCAACTACGGAAAAAAGCCCCGCTAAGGCTCCTTATGCTGATAACTCATCAATACAGATCCCGATCATTAACGACCTATCTTCTCTCAAAACCCAGAAAGATGATCGATATCATGCATATCGCATGATTTTAGAGCGTTGGGGAATCGACTATCCTTTAGCCCCCTTTATGCTGGCCTGTGATTACGCCGAAATGTACGGTCTTAAGTGCTTGCATAAAAATGGTAATTGGCGCTCGTTACTAAAGTTAGACCGACCCGCGGTGTTAACCCTAGTCAATGACTATGGCGAGTCGCTATATATCGCAATACTGGGGGTTGAAGGTAGTGATGCCTTGGTTTCACATAAGAATGAGAAGTATTGGGTTTCTCTTGACGAAGTTGATCGCTACTGGTTTGGGGAGTACTCAATTGTTTGGAAGGTTCCTCCTTACAAATCGAATCTCGTAA
>NZ_LWFE01000371.1:0-795 GCF_001635675.1 Oleiphilus sp. HI0061
ATATTCACTGGCACATGGTGCGGGACGTAAATGGAAACGAGGCGACTGTCAGGGAAGGCTCAGTCATAAATATAAGCGTGAAGACCTTTACAGAACTGAACTGGGTAGTCGGGTTATTTGTGGCAATAAAGAGCTACTTTATGACGAAGCACCTCAGGCATACAAACCTTCTCAAACTATCATTGATAATTTGCAGCAAGCTGGGTTGATAGAAGTAGTGGCTCGCTTAAAGCCATTGCTTACTTTCAAAACACATGGGAGTTGTAGCTCATGATTTTACTTCAGCTTTCGTCCGGGCAAGGCCCCGAAGAGTGCTGCGCAGCAGTTCGAAAAGCCATAGACCTGGTTATGAAAGAGGCAAAGCAATTCGATACCAATGTCACGATTATCGAAGTGATAAAAAGCCGTTATAGCCAGGGCTATAAATCTGCTTTATTGCAAATTGAAGGTAAGGTCGAGAGAGCATTTTCGTATCAATGGACAGGAGTCATGATGTGGCAATGCCAAAGCCAATTAAGGCCCAAACATAGGCGAAAAAACTGGTTCTTTAGCGGCCAGGTTTTCGAGTTTAGCGAGCAATTATTTACGGATGATGTTCGTTATCAAACTTGTCGTGCTTCAGGTGCAGGTGGCCAGCATGTCAACACGACAGACTCAGCAGTTCAGGCAACTCATGTTGAAACGGGTATAACAGTCCGAGTTGAGACTGAGCGCAGCCAGCATGCTAACAAGCGTCTAGCAAAAGCACTACTTTTTAAGAAACTTGAAGAGCTAAAGGAAACCGATCTCTCGCAA
>NZ_LWFE01000372.1:0-623 GCF_001635675.1 Oleiphilus sp. HI0061
CCATGAGAATAGAGCTCGTGAGCAATGTTAGGCGTCATGGCGACGCGGAATTCGTTATTTTTGACTTCTTTTGGTACACCAATACGCATTGCTGACTCCTTTAAAAAACGCCAGATATGTTATTAGTATAGCTGTATTTTTAGCGGATGAAGAACGACGTAAGGGGAAGAGGAGGGGGAGTTTGTTTGAAAAGCTCCACCTCTAAGATCCTGGTTTGGGGGCTTAGAGGTGGGTACTAAGCACTCGTTAGCCGCGACGGCGAAATAGTGGTTGATTCATAAAGCTTGCTGCTTGATAAGATTCAGTAAAGTCGGACAAGCCTTCTTGTGCGACCTCAATATCTTTGTCTTCTCGAACTGCATATGCGTCAAAACCGCAGCGTTTCAGATAGAAAAGCTGGTCGTGAAGAATGTCGCCAATTGCACGAATTTCACCCTCAAAGTTCAAACGGTCGCGAAGTATACGAGCATAGGAGTAGCCGCGCCCGTCAACAAACTTAGGGAAGTTTATTGCAATAGCAGGAAGCTTATCCAGGTAGGGTGCAAGCGCTTCCGGTTCTTCGTCGCTGTCGAGCCAAACGCCGACTTCAGAAGCAACAAGACGAGCACAAAGGCTTTGCCAAT
>NZ_LWFE01000373.1:0-1310 GCF_001635675.1 Oleiphilus sp. HI0061
CTACCTTTTTTGTGGCCAAAGAATTCACTCTCTACCAGCTCACTAGGAATAGCCCCACAGTTGACCGGGACAAAGCGGCCGGTACTAGCGCGAGGGCTGTTTTGATGAATCATTTTAGCGACCAGCTCTTTACCGCTACCTGACTCACCAGAAATATAAATTGGAGCTTGGCTACGTGCCAGTTTATCGATCTGTTTGTTGAGCTTCTGAATGGCTTTTGTTTTGCCTTTTATGTGCTCGGGTTGAGTGCTAGAGGGACTTTCGTTTGCCTTACGTTTTGATAACTCTAATGCGCTGGTCACCAGCCCTCGTAGCTGATTAAGGTCAACAGGCTTTGAAATAAAATCAAAAGCACCAGCCTTAAGGGCACTGATGGCTGTTTCGACGTTGCCGTACGCGGTAATCATGGCAACGGGCATATCGGGATGATTTTTTTGTATGAACGACACGAGATCAATGCCGTTGCCATCAGGCAAATTCATATCGGTGAGACAAAGGTCAAAGCTTTGTTCACTTAGGTAGGCCTTGGCGTCCATGATTGTCGCACTGCTACAGGTGTCTATCCCCATACGCATGAGTGTGATTTCTAACAGCTCTCGAATATCAGGTTCATCGTCGATAATTAAGGCGCGTTGCTTGGTCATATATTGAGTCTTGTCTGTCGCTTAGAAAGCATTAAGAAGAATAAGCCTATTGTTAAACAATTCGCTTGTGGTGAGCAAATACAATTCGAAAGCACGCACCAAGCTTAAGGTCTTTAAGAGCCTGATAAGCCTTATTGTCTAGTCGATGGTTATCAAACTTCCAATGCTGATGAAATTCGGTACTGGCCGGGTTGATATAGTCCAGATGAGCTTGGTTTGCTTCGCAGATTTCTCGTGATAAATACAAACCAAGTCCTGTGCCCTGAGATTCAGTGGTGAAGAATGGTTCAAATAAATGATGGGAGTTCTCTTCAGAGACTCCTTCACCCTGATCGATTACTTCGATATAGGCTTGGCCATCCTTTGTGGTTTTGGATAGCAATATAAATAACTGTGCGCTGCAATCTGACTTTAAGCCATGCCTAAGCCCATTGTCGATCAGGTTGATAAACACTTGCTCCATTTGGCTTGGGTCAAAGCGTGCTGTTGCGTCTTTGTCTGCAAGTATAATATTAATTCTGTCTGATGAGTGCAGGTGCCCTTTATATTCGCCGACGATTTTATCAATCCAGTTGGCCAAGGTGATGTCTTCAACTTCTGGCTCTGTTCGACGACTAAGTTGCAGAGTGTTTTCAATGATCTGATTTACACGCTTTGAGTGACGCT
>NZ_LWFE01000374.1:0-913 GCF_001635675.1 Oleiphilus sp. HI0061
GATTGCAAAACATGAGTCTTATCCCTGGAGAATTGAAGTATCTATCTAGCCATGAGTGGGTTCGTCTGGAAGAAGATGGCGAAACCGTTACTATAGGTATTACTGATCATGCACAGGACCTACTGGGCGACGTGGTATTTGTTGAATTACCTGAAGTTGATGCAGTCATTGAAGCAGGTGAAGAAGCCGGTGTTGTCGAGTCAGTTAAAGCAGCATCTGATATCTTTTCTCCTGTTGGTGGAACGGTTCTAGAAACCAATGAAGGCTTGGAAGATTCGCCTGAAACGGTTAACAGCGATCCTTATGATGATGGCTGGTTCTTCAAATTGAAGATCTCTGATCCTCAAGAGCTTGAAGGCTTATTGTCTGCTGACGAATACAAAGAAATTTGTGAAGCAGAAGAGCACTAAGAAACTTAGTGTTTCAGCTGGTAACTGATAGCATTTGCCAGCTAATTATTTCAGACCTTTGTGATACTTGTTTAGATCGTGCAATTTCGGTGAAGCAAGTCGGCAAAGGTTTTTATTTTTTAAGTTCCTGAGTGAATGCTTTGGGAACTCGCTGCAAAGAGGGTGTGTAATGCCTTTTATTCCTCATACGGAACACGATATCCAGAAGATGTTGGATGTTATTGGTGTCGACAAAGTCGATGACCTGTTTGATGAAATTCCAGCTCACTTACGAGCCAAACCACTGAATGGTGTGCCTGAAGGTTTAGGCGAAATGGAAATGATGCGGCTAATGAGCGAGCGTGCTCAATTAGACGAAGGTGCGCTATGTTTTATTGGTGCCGGTGCCTACGAACATCATATTCCTGCTGCTGTGTGGGATGTGACGATGCGTGGTGAGTTCCTGACTGCCTATACACCTTACCAGGCAGAGGCAAGCCAAGGGACTTTGCAGCTAATCTATG
>NZ_LWFE01000375.1:0-767 GCF_001635675.1 Oleiphilus sp. HI0061
GAGGCAAGCTTTGTCCCTGACCCTCCAACGAGGACTTATCTAACTAGAAAAGAATAATGACTTTTATATTTTAGCTTTTCAAAAGGGATCGAACATGAGAACCAAAGTAGAATTTCCTAGCCAAGGGCAAAATCTAGCCGGCTTACTTGAAACCCCAGACCAAGCCATTCGCGCCTACGTCTTATTCGCTCATTGCTTCACTTGCGGCAAAGACATTGCAGCCGCCTCTCGCATCAGCCGATTTTTAGTTCAACATGGCTTTGCCGTATTTCGCTTTGATTTTACTGGCTTAGGCAATAGCGATGGTGATTTTGCCAATACCAACTTCTCCTCAAACACAGAAGATTTGATCGCAGCGGCAAACTTCCTAAAAGAAAACTACCAAGCCCCAGAACTACTTATTGGCCATAGCTTAGGCGGCGCAGCGGTGTTAGCCATGGCAGGCGAATTACCAGAAGTAAAAGCCGTCGTCACTATTGCCGCACCTTTTGAAGCAAGCCATGTTGAAAAAAACTTTGGCGCAAAATTAGACAACATAGAACAAGATGGCCAGGCCCAAGTGAATTTAGGCCCGCGTGAGTTCACCATCAAAAAACAATTTTTAGACGACATTAGAAACCAAACCACCGACCACATCAAAAGCCTCAATAAAGCTTTATTAGTTCTGCACTCACCTATCGATTTAACCGTCGACATACCCGAAGCAGAAAAAATCTACAAAGCAGCCATGCACCCCAAAAGCTTTGTAAGCTTAGATACTGCCGACC
>NZ_LWFE01000376.1:0-609 GCF_001635675.1 Oleiphilus sp. HI0061
GTTTTGAAATACAATTACTTACTGTAACTATTTTGTAACGTTGTACGTCACATCGTTACAAGTCTATAACCAAGTCGTGTTTTTCATTCTTGAAAATTACCATACAATTTACTTATAACTTACACATATAACTAATTTGCTTTGGTAACTACTTTGCATAAGCCGATTCATAAAGGTCTGACATTTCTTTCAACTCTCGCGATAACTTCGCCAGTGTTAGCTGCGGTATCGGTTGAGGATACTGAAAGCTCGACAATGCTATTGAAACTCATGGCAAGTGCAGGACTGGCAGCATTGTTTGGGACACTGTGCTTCATTTTGTTCCGTCTTAATGCCCGGCTAAAAAACAACGTAAAGTCGCATGAAGCTACCGAACAACTCATGTCGAAACTAAGTAGCGCGGTAACAAATAGTGGTTCCAGTATTGTTATTACAAGCAGCTCAGGCTTGATTGAATATGTAAATGACAAGTTTTGCCAAATAACGGGCTACCAACGCGACGAAATCGTAAATAAGCCAATCGGCATTCTCAAACCAAGCTCTGAACATTGCGCAGCTGATATTTGTGCTCTCGATAGCGGCTTCCTGCAAAAACAAGATAGTTGGGAA
>NZ_LWFE01000377.1:0-1067 GCF_001635675.1 Oleiphilus sp. HI0061
GAAGCGCTTGTAGCCGAAGGTTTACAAGAGCCTATATGCATTGGTGTGCACGCACTTTTCTCTGAAGATGCATACTGTGAAATGTCTAAAGCACCGATCAAAGACATACTAACTTGTAACACCGTCCCCCACTCAACAAACACTATAGATATTGCCAGTATTATTGCAGAAGTCTTGAAGTAATAAAGCCAAATGTTAACTCACTTGAAACATTGACTATAAGATTTACAAAGCCACATTTTTATCATACGAAGCTTGCGCACAACTTAGACGAATAATCACTTTATAGTGCTTGAAAAACTGGCATCAAAATCATCACCGCTATTATCTAAGTGATTTCACAAAATTTTGCAGAGATCTTGTAAATTCGTGGACCTGCCCACACCTTCTAGCTGTACAGTTTTTGATCGCACCGATAAAATATCGCTAACACTTTGTAACAGTAAGAGGTCGTTACCGTGCACGATGGATCAAACTTTAAAGAAGCGGAGTCTTCTCACTTAGGTAATCAGGACTCTCGTATCGTCCCGATCGATTTTGATAAACTAAGATACTTAGCTTCGAACAAGCCAGAAGCATTTGAGCGTTACCGTGAAGAGCTCTATCAACAAGCAATCGAGCAAGCACCTATTGAACTTCAGCGCCGTTTGAAAGGAGTGCAGTTCAGGATAAATATGGCCAGGCAAGGTGCCAGAAGCCCATTATCGTCCTGTATGAGACTTTCAGAAATGATGCATGATTCGTTTGTGGAACTACAACTGGCATTGGCAAACCCACGAAAGTATTTACAGGAGCAAAGCAGCAAGCCTGCGGAAAGTGCGGAGATTGTTGAGTTGTTTCCCAAGTAGAGCCTGCCCCGTGCTACCCCGTCAGCGAGCCGTGGAAGGCTCTGCCTACAAGAACAAAAAAGGGGAACCGCTATGGCTCCCCTTTTTTAATTTCTTTGCTGGTTTATAGCAATTCTTCCAACTTAGCCATTACCTTATCAGCAAACTCTGTTGTGCTTAGAATCTCGATGCCCTGACCAGGCTTAGACAAGTCACTTGTAGAGAAGCCTGCTTCGAAGA
>NZ_LWFE01000378.1:0-966 GCF_001635675.1 Oleiphilus sp. HI0061
TACTAACGCTGCCATCGGAGGGGGTTTCAAAACTGGATACAGCCACTTCTTTGCCTAGCGCATCAGCATCTTTGCCTTCAATGCGTGCAAGGTTACCATTGACTGCAACCGTATAAGTGCCTCCAAGCGATTGGGTAATGGTGACAAAAGAGCCCTTGGGAACCATGATCTCAGTACCGGCGGGTACTAGCCGGGCTTCACATTCACGGTTGGTGACAACTACTTCTCTTTCCATATCTTAAGACTCTTCAGTAACTGAAAAACTTTCACCGCAGCCACATTCGCCTGTGACATTAGGGTTCTTAAATTGAAACATTGAATTCAGGCCGACCGTGATAAAGTCGATTTGGGTGCCGTTCAGCATGGGTAAGTCTTTGTTAGGCACAAATAGCTGCAGAGAGTCGGTAATATTAAAGACTCGGTCATCCGTTTCAGGTGCTTCGCAAAGATCGGTTTCATACATAAAACCGGAGCAACCACTGGTTTCAAGATATAGGCGCAAACCTTTCTTATCAGGTGCTTTTTCAAGCTGCTTGGATATATGTGAAATTGCTGATTCACTCAGAGTGATTTCAACTTTCGGATCAAATGTTGCCAGAGACATAATGGTACCTATTAATGCTGTATCAAGCGAACATGCGCTGAATTTTTTCTAGCGCAACAAATAGCTGCTCGACTTCTTGTTCGGTATTATAAAAAGCAAAGGATGCGCGAGCCGTACCGGGGATTGAAAGATGATCCATTAGCGGCATTGCGCAGTGGTGTCCGGTGCGGATGCCTATGCCTTGCTGGTCGAGCAAGGTGCCGATATCGCTAGGGTGTAATCCTTCAATCAGGAAGGACATCACGGGTACTTTGTTTTTTGCTGTGCCGATGATTCTTAGCCCGGGTATCGTTGCAGCTAATTCATGGGCACGTGCCAGTAATTTTTGTTCGTGAGTTTCGATCGCTTCTCTATCTAAAGAG
>NZ_LWFE01000379.1:0-851 GCF_001635675.1 Oleiphilus sp. HI0061
GGGGGCTTCTGGTCAAGATAGTGTGCGATGGCTGTGCTGTCGTATTGAAAATCTTTGCCGTTTTCAGTAAAGAAAGGAACGGCAGGGTACTCATCTAAGTCGGCATCCATTTCAGGATAGCGGCTTATCTGCTTATGCTGTTTTTGATACTCAAGGCGTAATAAGGTCTGAGTATTTTCAAGATAGCTTCCATGCGCGGGTAAGCGGCGATAAGGGATGCCACAGTACTCCAGGTAAGCTTGCATCTTTAATACGAAGGGCGAAAGCTCGACGCCCCAAATAATTGCAGAACTGATTTGTATTTTATTCTTATTTTTCATTTAGGGCTCAACCTATAAAACAGCATTACATCAAATGAGCCTGAAAGAAACGCGATAGGTCTTGTATCTCGCTTAGACAAACTTCGTGTTCCATCGGGTAGTTTAGATATTGCACTGTGTGGCCTCGCGCTTCAAGAATCGCCGCCGCTTTTTTACCTTGCCTTTCCACGACCATTGGGTCATGAGTGCCGTGGCAGATTAATACTGGCAGCTGGCTATTCGCGGGCGCGGTATCAAAGCTATCTTCTTGTGGAAAATAGGTCGACAAGCCTGCCAGTGCTGCAAGGGGGCTGGGGTAAGTTAAGGCTGCATGGTAGGCCACGGCTCCACCCTGCGAAAAGCCCATTACAATGATTCGTTCGCTCTTGATGCCTCGCTCGATTTCCCTATCGATCAGCGTTTGGATATTCTTCACCGAACTTTGCAATTGTTCGTGGTTTATCACGCGCTCTTCAGTCAGTTCAAGAATGTCATACCAGGCGGGCATGATATAGCCAGCATTAACCGTGATGGGGATTTCCGAGGCATTTG
>NZ_LWFE01000380.1:0-16126 GCF_001635675.1 Oleiphilus sp. HI0061
GGTGGCGTGCTTGGCGCAGGTATTGCTGCTGGCGGATTGGCCATTGCAAACTGGAATAAAATGGGGATGATTGCTGCGAGTTGGGTTATCTCACCTGTGCTAGGGGGCGTTATTGCAGCCTCGCTTCTCCTATTCATTAAAAAGAAGATTATTTATCAGGATGACATGCTTCAATCGGCAAGACGCTTTGTTCCTTGGTTGATCGCGTTGATGGCGTGGGCGTTTAGTACTTATTTAGCGCTTAAAGGTTTGAAAAAAATATGGAAAATTGACTTCCAAATGGCCGCCATGATTGGTCTTGCTGTCGCCGCATGTTTTTTTGTTGTAATAAAACCTTTAGTTTCAAAGTCATCCAAAAAGCAAGAGAATAATAAGGAAGGCGTCAACAATCTCTTCACTATACCTCTGATTTTTGCTGCGGCATTATTAAGTTTTGCGCATGGAGCAAATGATGTTGCAAATGCCGTAGGACCGCTTGCTGCTATCACCGATTCGATTACCAGCGATGGTATTTCTAAAAAAGCGGCTATTCCTCTATGGGTGATGATGATTGGTGCCATTGGTATAGCAATTGGTTTGCTATTGTATGGGCCTAAGCTAATTCGTACCGTGGGCACAGAAATTACAGAGCTTGATAAGTCTAGAGCTTTTTGTGTTGCAATGGCTGCAGCCATTACTGTTATTATTGCCTCTCAGCTTGGTCTGCCTGTTAGTTCAACCCATATTGCGGTTGGTGGGATCTTCGGTGTTGGCTTCCTTAGGGAGTATCTAAAAACTAGTTATGCAAGTCAATTGCATACCATGCTTAGTCACCATGAGGGTGAAGAAAAGCGCCGGCTATCCGAGTTTCTTGATGATTTTAAAAGCGCATCTGTCGAAGAGATGGAAAAAATGCTGCAGACTGCAAAACAAGAGAAAAAAGCGCTTGGCTTTAATAAGGTCGAGCGCAAGCGTTTAAAGAAAATATATAAAGAAAAGCTTGTAAAGCGGTCCGCATTCAAGAAAATTATTGCTGCGTGGCTTATCACCGTTCCTGCTTCTGCAGCCCTTGCTGCTACGGTGTTTACTCTGATTTCAGGCTTTAGCATTTAAGATTAAGGCCGCTTCGCTTGACTAGGTTTCTTTACTTGAACCTAGTTAAGCGCTAGCCTTCAAGTTATCACAGTAAAGGAGCTGATTATGCCTAAAGAAAAAGTTGCCCACCTGATTACCGATTTGCATGAACGATTTGGTGACGAGTTAGTTAGCCCTCAGCAGCAGTCTTTGCTAGAGCAAGTTAAGACACATGCTCATGAGATGGATGAGGCTGAGCCCGCCGACCCAAACTTTTTAGAGCTTGTTGAAACCCTTGTTGCCGAGGTTGAGGCCGAGCATCCGAGAGCGGCTGCGATACTTGAGCAGATGCTTGATACCTTAAAAAATATCGGGATTTAAGCGACAACAAAAAGCCGATGATAGCGCTAGCCTCATCGGCTTTTTTACGTCTAGATTTTAGTCTGCTACTCTTTCAATTCACGGTAAGTTCTGAAAATTTCTTTAATCGGGCGTTTCGCTTTAAATCCAAAGGTTTCATTGAAATGAGACCCATCAATAACGACCGGATACTTAAAATAATTAAGCAAATAACACGGAAACATTGTTAAGTTCAGAAAGCCTGTAATGGCACGAGGCAACACGGGCGGGATAGATGGAATGGGTATGGGTGTACACTCACAAAGTTCCAGCGCGTCTTGGTAGGCAACCCAGTCATTTGTCGAAACATTGTAGACACCGCGCTTTCGCTGCTTATGCGCTAGCGTAACGGCATCGGCCATATCATCTATATGTATGAACTGCATGATTGGAGAGAATCCCATCAGTACCGGTGCGTATTTACTTGAAAGTAAGTTGCTGATGGTATTTCGTACGCCAGGGCCGACAATGTTACAGGGCCTTAGAATCGTAATGTTCAAGTCAGGATAGCGCCATAGGTAGATATTAGCTAGGCTTTCAAGCTCGACGGAATCTACCAGGTCCATTGTTAGCTCAGCTGCTTTTAGCGGGGCAGTTTCATCAATCAGTGCCGGGTTATAGGGTGATGACCCATAAACGTGATAGGTTGATAGCACAATAACATTGCTGATCCCGTATTTATGACTTAAGTCCAAAAGCTTTTGTGTGCCAAGAACATTGGCATTATAACGTCTCATCCGTGTTTCTTCTGCAGAAGAAATACGTCCGAGGTGAATAACGCTATCAAAGTCATGATGCTTAAACAGGTCTTCAAAAACGCGTTTATTGAAATCGACTTTATAACTTGGAATGTCGTCGCTGTGATAGGTGATTTTACGGAAATCTACAGCAGCAATTTGGTATTCATCACGAAGTCGATTAATGACTTGCTGGGCTAAGGCGCCGGCAGCGCCTGTAACAAGAACGTTTTTCTTGTGCTCAGCTTTTTTCTTGCTGATTGTTTTGCTAGTGTTTGTACGAGAACTCATTCGAATATTGCCTCCCTTTCATTCAATCCTTTTGCAATCAAGCCATTGATGGCTGATTTAACCTTTTCAACTCTACGCGTCACTTGCTCTTCAGTAAGATCTTCGTCTTCGAAG
The DNA here is from genome assembly GCF_001635675.1 of Oleiphilus sp. HI0061. Classification (NCBI taxonomy): domain Bacteria; kingdom Pseudomonadati; phylum Pseudomonadota; class Gammaproteobacteria; order Oceanospirillales; family Oleiphilaceae; genus Oleiphilus; species Oleiphilus sp. HI0061. The sequence continues at coordinate 2,595 of NZ_LWFE01000380.1, forward strand.
TAAATAGGTTTCCCAAAGTTGAGGCGAACTTTCGCAGGGAAAATGAAAGGCAGGGCTATTGGAACATAAGGAACGTTTAAAAGCTTAGCTAAGGGCTTGATATTGGCGATAGCAGGGATGGTCTCCTCACAGCCAACGACGCCAACCGGAATAATCGGTGTGGTGTGCTTCATTGCCAAGTGCACAAAGCCATTTCCGAAACGTGCAAGCTGATAGCGATCTTTGTATAGCTTTCCTGAGCCTCGTATTCCCTCCGGGAAAACCACAATAGCCTCACCATTTTCAAGCATTTTTGCGCAATTTATAGGGTCGCCTAATACGGCACCAACCTGATTCAGAAAATTTCCAAGGAATGGAACTGTTGGAAAGAAGCGCTCAATCATTGCGCGAGGTAAACGAGGAGAATTTTCTCGGTTTGCTACTGCATAACCGATAAGTGTTCCATCAATAGGAAGCTGTCCACTATGGTTTGCGATAATTAGTACGGGCCCTGAATCGGGAGTATGCTCAATCCCGCTAGTCTCTACGCGAAAGTATTTGTTGTAAATGCCAGAGAATAAAGAAAAAACAATCTTATTGGTATCAGAGTTAAAACCCCATGGGTCATAGCCAAGGGTTCCAACTGGTTTTTCTATCTTATCGAGTTGGACGTTTAGTTCTTTTGATACTAGTTTATCTTTTAGAAAAGATTTTAAGCCCATTTCAAATCCTTTGACATATTATTGTGTTGCTGTTCTATCTTGACTCGACTTAGTTTTGTGACTGTGAGTCGACATGAACATTATGTCATATTATTACGCTGCGGGTCTTTTTAAATCAGGATTAAAGGGCAATAAAATATATAGGGATTGATTTATCACATACAAAAAAATTAAGCCTTTTCGCTTTAGAGAAAGTATCTTTCGCGCTTGGCACGATTCAATACTATAGTGATAGTAAGTCCTTTTATGAGATTCTTATGGATATAAGTGTATATGTTGGAGCGTTGGTTGCTCTATTTGTGATCATCGATCCGATTGGAATGGCTTTAATTTTCCATTCTTTGCTTGAAAGTGGTTCAGGTCGAAAGTTGATCGCTTTCAAGGCCTGTCTTATTTCCACGATGCTACTAGTATTGTTTGGCAATTTTGGTGAACTCCTTTTAAGTAAGCTTGCGATTAGTATTCATGCATTCAAGATATCCGGTGGCGTGCTTTTGTTTTATACGGCGTTTCGTATGGTTACCAGTAGTTTGTCTTTCGCTGGCAGCGGGAATGGCAGAGATATATCGGTTTTCCCATTGTCCATACCGCTACTTGCGGGGCCTGGCTCTTTAACAGTAAGTATTTTGTTGTTTTCTTCGACTAGTTCGGCTTTGGGCCAGCTTTCTGTGATGTTTGCCATTGTATCTATCAGCACGCTAACCTGTATTCTGATGATTTTTTCGGGCAATGTTAAACGCCTGGTTGGTGCGATAGGTGATGAAGTATTAAAACGTTTTTTAGGAATGATCTTAGCTGCACTGGCAATCCAGTTTATTCTGGATGGCTTGCGAGTATTTACTTAATGTCGGCGAATCAGCTTATGCTGCTATAAGGAATCAAAGCTTATTAAGCGCATTTTCAAGAGAAATGCTTTTTAGGTTTTGTGCCTCGGCAACGTTCTTGTTACAGAGCTCCCCATTAACAATATTCAGACCTTTCATAAAGCCCGGGTTCGTTTCCAGTGCTTTACGACAACCTCTATTAGCAAGCTCGATTACGTAAGGCGCTGTAGCGTTCGTTAAAGCTAGAGTTGAACTTCGTGCAACGGCTCCGGGCATATTGGCGACGCAATAATGTACGACATTATTTATTGTGAATACTGGCTTTTCATGAGTTGTAGGTTTTGAGGTTTCAATACATCCACCTTGGTCTATCGCCACATCTACGATCACGCTGCCGCTTTTCATCTGGCTTAGGTCAGTTTTAGTAATTAGCTTTGGGGCGGTAGCGCCGGGAATTAGCACAGCCCCAATAACAAGGTCGCAGTGAGGTAGGAGTTTGAGTAGGGCTGCGCGACTTGCGTATAGAGTTTTGATGCTGTTGCCAAACTCGCTTTCTAGTGTTCTTAGTGTTTCAATCGATTTATCGAATACGGTTACGTCGCTCCCCATGCCAACAGCGATTTTAGCAGCATTGCGGCCGACAACTCCGCCACCAAGTATCAGAACGCGTGCCGGTTCGACACCGGGGGCACCACTTAAGAGTACGCCGCGACCTCCCTGCGATTTCTCAAGGCAGTGAGCGCCTGCCTGAATTGACATTCGGCCAGCAATCTCTGACATTGGTGTAAGAAGAGGAAGGTGTCCCGCAGCATCGGAAACCGTCTCATAGGCGATGCACGTTGCTTTACTATCTAGCAAGTCGCTTGTTTGCTGAAGATCTGGTGCAAGGTGTAAATATGTAAACAGTATATGACCTGCGGTGAGCTGGCTGCGCTCCCAGGCTTGCGGCTCCTTTACCTTAAGAATCAGGTTTGCTTGGTGAAAAATATCAACAGCAGATTCGAGCACAGTCGACCCTGCGTCAAGGTATTCTTGGTTTGAAAAACCGGATCCTAATCCTGCATCTTTCTCTATAAAAACCTTATGTCCATGAGAATAGAGCTCGTGAGCAATGTTAGGCGTCATGGCGACGCGGAATTCGTTATTTTTGACTTCTTTTGGTACACCAATACGCATTGCTGACTCCTTTAAAAAACGCCAGATATGTTATTAGTATAGCTGTATTTTTAGCGGATGAAGAACGACGTAAGGGGAAGAGGAGGGGGAGTTTGTTTGAAAAGCTCCACCTCTAAGATCCTGGTTTGGGGGCTTAGAGGTGGGTACTAAGCACTCGTTAGCCGCGACGGCGAAATAGTGGTTGATTCATAAAGCTTGCTGCTTGATAAGATTCAGTAAAGTCGGACAAGCCTTCTTGTGCGACCTCAATATCTTTGTCTTCTCGAACTGCATATGCGTCAAAACCGCAGCGTTTCAGATAGAAAAGCTGGTCGTGAAGAATGTCGCCAATTGCACGAATTTCACCCTCAAAGTTCAAACGGTCGCGAAGTATACGAGCATAGGAGTAGCCGCGCCCGTCAACAAACTTAGGGAAGTTTATTGCAATAGCAGGAAGCTTATCCAGGTAGGGTGCAAGCGCTTCCGGTTCTTCGTCGCTGTCGAGCCAAACGCCAACTTCAGAAGCATCAATGCATCCAGGGTTTTCAAGCAAATAGTTTAAGGGAACAAATACCTGGCTCTGCTCAAGCTTGCCTGAAAAACCTTTATCTAGAATTTGCCACGCATCATCGACAATCTTATCTACTTTAATCAGCCTTGGCATATACGCGCTCCTTAAAAGGTAGCATTCCAATTCTACGGAATGTATCAATAAACAGTTCTTCTTCAGTTCGGTTTTCAATATAAACGTTGATAATCTTTTCAACGACTTCAGGCATCTGAGCTCTAGCGAAGGACGGGCCTAATATTTTGCCAATGGCGGCATCTTTACCCGAGTTTCCACCTAGAGATACCTGATAGAATTCTTCGCCGCGCTTATCAACACCGAGAATTCCAATGTTACCCACATGGTGATGACCGCAAGCGTTCATACAGCCTGATATATTTAAATCGATCTCGCCGATGTCATAGACATAATCTAGATCATCAAACTTGATTTGAATCTGCTCAGCTACTGGTATTGATTTGGCGTTTGCAAGGCCACAAAAGTCGCCGCCTGGGCAGCAAATAATGTCTGTAATCATGCCAAGGTTAGGCGTTGCAAAACCAGCTGCTTTAGCCTCACTCCATAATTCAAACAACATATTCTGAGGAACGTCTGCAAGAACAATGTTCTGGTCGTGTGTTACACGGACTTCACCAAAACTATACTTATCAGCCATGTCTGCAATTGTATCAACCTGCTTGTCAGATGCATCGCCTGGTGGTGTGCCCGTTTTCTTAAGTGTTAGCGTAACGATCGAGTAGCCAGGCTTTTTATGGTCATTGACATTACGCTTGATCCAATTGGCAAAGCCTTTGTGCTCGTCTTGTTGCTTAACAAAGCTTTCACTATTATCAGCAAGCGATTGGTATGCTGGTTCTGTAAAGAAGTTTTTTACACGGTCAATTTCTTCATTGGTCAGTGTTGTCGCTCCATCCTTGATATGCTCCCATTCAGCTTCAACGCGTTCTGCGAACTTGGCGGGTGTAAGGGCTTTTACAAGGATTTTAATACGAGCTTTGTATTTGTTGTCGCGGCGACCGTGAATATTGTAGACACGCAAGATCGCATCGAGATAACTAAGCAGGTGCTTCTCGGGTAAAAACTCACGAATTACCGAGGCAATGATTGGCGTACGGCCTAGCCCACCACCGGCCAAAACTTTAAAGCCAATTTCACCTGCATCGTTCTTAACAAGCTCCAGAGCAATATCATTCACTAGAGACTCAGTACGATCTGTATCACCACAAGCGTTTACCGAGATTTTGAATTTACGTGGCAAGAATGCAAACTCAGGATGGAAAGTCGACCACTGACGTATGATCTCGCAGTAAGGGCGCGGGTCTAACAATTCATTCGCTGCCACACCGGCAAACTGGTCAGTCGTGGTGTTACGAATACAATTGCCACTCGTTTGAATGGAATGCATTTCAACACTACGAAGCTCGTCAAGAATGTCTGGGACATCTTTTAGCTCGGGCCAGTTGAATTGGACGTTTTGGCGAGTAGTAAAGTGCAGGTAGCCTTTGTCGTAGTCACGACTGATTGAAGCGAGCTTCCTAAGCTGTGTGGAAGACAGCATGCCGTAAGGTACGGCGACCCGAAGCATAGGTGCTAATCGCTGGACGTATAGACCGTTTTGCAGACGTAAAGGCAAAAAGTCGTCACCTGCCAAAGTCCCTTCAAGAAAGCGTTGGGTTTGACCGCGGAACTGCTGAACCCGTTCCTGGACGATCTGTTTGTCGTAACCATCGTATTTGTACATTTAGTGCGTCTCAATCGTACTTGCTTAATATAATTTAGCCCAAAGCAGCCTGGGGCCATTTTTGCGGGCGCTAAGGGTATCAGTTTTTAATAAGCGGTTAAATAACCAGCTTATATAAGTTTGTTTAGCTATTACGGGTTTTGGTTATATAAAAGCCGTTTTTTAGCGATTAATCATAGTTTAGTACCGGACTCAACCATTTTTCTGCTTCAGTGATAGACATTGATTTACGCTTAGCGTAATCCTCGACCTGGTCTTTGGTAATTTTTCCAACAGAAAAATATTTTGAATCAGGGTGGGAATAATAAAACCCACTAACTGAAGCTGCAGGTGTCATTGCAAAGTGTTCGGTTAATGAAATTCCGGCACTGTTTTCGGGTTCCAGTAGCTTGAACAGCTCGGTCTTTTCAGTATGATCAGGGCAAGCAGGGTAGCCCGGAGCAGGGCGGATACCGCGGTATTTTTCTTTAATCAAGGCGTCGTTATCAAAGCTTTCATCTCCAGCGTAAGCCCAGAACTCTTTACGAACTCTTTCGTGCATACGCTCAGCGAAAGCTTCGGCTAGGCGGTCAGCTAGCGCTTTGACCATAATCGCGTTGTAGTCGTCATGTTTTGCTTCGAACTCGGTGGCAAGTTCTTCAGCACCGATTCCAGCGGTGACTGCAAAGCCACCGATATAGTCATTGAGACCCGTTTCTTTAGGTGCAATAAAGTCAGCTAGTGATAAGCTAAATTGATTGCCCGCTTTGTCAGATTGCTGGCGTAGGTGATTCAGGCTTAGATTTACCTTAGATCGACTTTCGTCTGCAAATACAGTAATTTCATCATCGCCTTGAGCGTTTGCTGGCCAAAATCCGATAACAGCCTTGGCTTTTAGTTTTTTATTGCTTATCAGATCCTTGAGCATTTTTTGTGCATCATTGAAAAGACTCTGAGCAGCTTCACCGATATGCTCATCTTTTAATATTTTCGGGTATTTTCCAACCAGGTCCCACGTGATAAAAAACGGAGTCCAATCGATATAGTCAACTAATTCTTCAAGTGGGTAGTCTTCAAAGATTTTGGTGCCGGTAAATTTCGGCTTAGGTGGTTCGTAGCCGCTCCAATCAAGTGACAGCTTGTTTGCTACTGCTTTTTCATAGCTTAGGAAGCTGGACTTGGCGCTGCGGTTTTTACGACGTTCGCGTACCGTCTCATATTCCACCTTCACGTTCTCGACAAAGGTGTCACGCTGTGTATCACTTAACAAAGAGGTAGCAACACTGACACTACGTGAGGCATCTGTGACATAGACTGAAATATTATTTTGATACTGAGGTTCTATCTTCACAGCGGTGTGAGCCTTAGAGGTCGTTGCACCACCGATCATTAGTGGTATATCCAAGCCTTCTCGCTGCAGCTCTTTTGCGATATGGACCATTTCGTCAAGCGACGGTGTGATTAGGCCACTAACTCCAATAATGTCTACATTATGTTCTTTGGCGGCAGCAAGTATTTTATCGGCAGGAACCATTACACCAAGATCTATTACTTCATAGTTGTTGCACTGTAAAACGACACCAACGATATTCTTGCCGATATCATGTACATCGCCTTTAGCGGTGGCCATTAGGATTTTACCCTTGGTCGTTTGTTTATCACTTTTTTCTGCTTCAATGAAGGGGACGAGATGTGCGACTGACTGTTTCATTACCCGGGCGCTTTTAACGACTTGTGGTAAGAACATTTTACCTTCGCCAAATAGGTCGCCTACGACATTCATTCCATCCATTAAAGGGCCTTCGATGACCTCAATTGGTCTCGCTGCTTTGACGCGAGCTTCTTCGGTATCTTCTGTAATAAAGGTGGTAATACCTTTAACAAGCGCGTGTTCGAGTCGCTTTTCGACAGGCAGCTTACGCCACTCTAGATCCTCTTTCTTCTTCTCACCGGCTTCACCGCGGAAATTATCAGCTATTTCAAGAAGTCGATCAGTTGAGTCGTCCCGTCTATTTAGGACAACATCTTCGACGCGCTCTTTTAGCTCTGGATCAATATCGTCATAGATAACTAGTTGTCCGGGATTGACGATACCCATGTTCATACCGGCTTTTATGGCGTGATAAAGAAAGACGGAATGAATAGCCTCGCGTACTGGGTTGTTGCCGCGGAAGGAAAACGAGACGTTACTAACGCCACCAGAGACACTTGCATAGGGTAGGTTTTGACGAATCCAGCGAGTAGCTTCGATAAAGTCAACGGCGTAGTTGTTATGTTCTTCGATACCTGTTGCGACCGCAAAAATATTCGGGTCAAAAATAATATCTTCAGGAGGCATGCCTAAGCCAACCAATACGTCGTATGAGCGCTTACAAATCTCTATCTTACGATCTAAGGAGTCGGCCTGACCCTTCTCATCGAAAGCCATCACTACCGCGGCCGCACCGTAACGAATACAGGCTTTCGCATGATCGATAAATTGCTCTTCGCCTTCCTTCAAGCTAATTGAGTTAACGACAGCCTTCCCTTGTACGCAACGCAGTCCGGCCTCAATTACTTCCCACTTAGAGGAGTCAATCATAATTGGTGCTTTGGAGATATCTGGTTCTGAAGCGACGAGGTTGAGAAAGTGGACCATCGCTTCTTTGGATTCCAGCATGCCTTCATCCATATTGATATCGATGATTTGTGCGCCGTTTTCAACTTGCTGTCTTGCAACGTCGAGTGCTTCTTCAAACTCTTCGTCTTTAATAAGCCTCAAAAACTTCTTTGAACCAGTAACGTTAGTGCGCTCACCGACATTAATGAATAGTGAGTCTTCATCTGTAACAAAAGCTTCTAAGCCGGAAAGGCGAAGTTTGGGTTTGATCTGTGGAATAGCCCTTGTACTGTGTTTCTCCATACGTCGTGCGATTTCAGCAATGTGCTCTGGTGTTGAACCGCAGCAGCCACCGATAATGTTGATTAAATTATCTTTTGCGAAGGTCTCAACGATATCGGCCATTTCTTCAGGTGTTTGATCGTATTCACCAAACTCATTCGGCAGGCCTGCGTTAGGGTGGGCGCTAACATAGCATTCGCCCTTGGTAGATAACTCTTCAATGTAGGGCCGAAGTGCATCGGCACCCAGAGCGCAGTTAAAACCGATGCTCAGAGGCTTGCAGTGCTTAACAGATATTAGGAAGGCCTCAGCTGTCTGCCCGGACAGAGTACGGCCCGAGGCGTCAGTGATGGTGCCTGAAATCATGATTGGCAGTTTCAGTTTGGAATCCTGAAAGTATTGTTCAACTGCATAAATAGCTGCTTCAGCATTAAGCGTATCGAATATGGTCTCGATCATGATTATGTCGGCACCGCCTTTTACCAAGGCATCGGTGGCTTCATAATAATTGTCGTAAAGCTCTTCGAAAGTGACGTTTCTAAAACCCGGGTCGTTAACGTCGGGGCTAATGGATGCCGTACGTGATGTTGGGCCAACGACACCTGCAACAAATCTTGGCTTGTCGGGCGTTTCAGCGGTCTTCTTCTCCGCTTCTTCACGTGCAATACGTGCAGCTTCGAAATTTAACTCGTATACAAGCTCTTCCATGCCATAGTCAGCTTGGGAAACTTTGGTCGAGTTGAAAGTGTTTGTTTCAATTATATCTGCGCCTGCATCTAGATATTGTTTATGGATGCTAGCAATGGCGTCTACTTGAGTCAGGCATAATAGGTCATTATTGCCTTTAACTTCCGAAGGGTGGTCTTTGAACCTTTCACCGCGATAGTCTTCCTCTTCAAACTTAAAGCGCTGGATCATTGTTCCGGTAGCGCCATCCAGTATTAGGATGCGCTTGCTTAGCGCGTCGTTCAAAAGCTGAGTTCTATTTTGTATGTTGGACATTAAATGTGTATTCCCAAAATAAGGTGAAATAGCACGCAATTCTATGCGATGTTGTAGAAAGCGCTATCTTAGCGGAAATAAAAGTATATTGAAATATTTTGATATAGAAAATAATATCTAAAAACCTGACAATTTCTGCTCTCACACAAGCGTGAGTATAAAACGATTACCTGAGTATTTTACTAAGTCTTTATCCCAGAGTCCAAAACCCGTATTATATGCGCAAATAATTTCATCGAGGCTTACTTCATTATGGTCACTGTTTCCGAATCAGCTCAACATTATCTCGCTCAACTTGTCTCTAATCAGGAGTCAAATGGTATGGGCGTTAGAATGTTTGTTACTCAGCCAGGCACTAAATTTGCCGAGACCTGTTTGGCCTATTGTCAGCCTGAAGATATCGTTGAAGACGATGAAGTGATGGAGCTAGAAGGCTTTAAACTTTACCTCGAGAAGAAAAGCGTTCCATTTCTAGATGAAGCATTTGTAGATTACGCAGAAGAAAAAATGGGTGGCCAGCTGACAATTAAAGCGCCAAATGCCAAGATGCCAAAGATAGATGAAAATTCCAGCTTGTCAGAGCGTATCACCTATATTCTTGTTACGGATATTAACCCTGGTTTGGCATCGCATGGTGGTGATGTATCACTTGTTGAAATAACTGAAGATCAAATTGCGGTACTTCGCTTCGGTGGCGGTTGTCAGGGGTGTAGTGCAGTTTCAATTACCTTGAAGGACGGTGTCGAAAAGCGTTTGTTGGAGGTTGTTCCTGAGCTAAGTGGCGTGCGTGATGTAACAGATCACTCCGTTACGGATAATGCTTATTATAAATAAGCGAACTCTGGTATCAGAATAGCGCTCTTAGAGCTTAGGTTCTAGGTACAACTAGTTAGTCGTTCTAAAAAAGGAAGGTCAATGATCTTCCTTTTTTTATGCTTGATTGTGGCTCAGGTTAGGATCATTTCGCTGTATTCACATGCTATTTCGTATACTATGGCCCGACTTACATCTTAATTTTTAATATTATCTTCATAATAATTTTAATAACACTATGCAGCCTGATTACGATACTCAACTAACCAACAAGAAATCCGAATTTAGCATCAAAGTCCTGATGCAAAAAATCCTTTCCTACTCAATTCTATGTCTTTTGTTCGTAACGATTATTTCGGGCACTAGTGAGAATATGCATGCACAGATGCTTAAGCTTGGCAGCTATTTTTGGGAGGACTACTTTATTCTTCGGGGTGATGAGCCCACTGCAGACTGTGAATATCAGTTTGATATCGAAGCCAGGTTGGATGAATTAGAACAAGAGCACCTTGCAGAAAATGAAGACTTCGATTTATTTGCGACTGAGTTTGATCGTGATTCAGCTCGTAATTCCTTAGCTAGCCAAATCAGGCTATGCCAGAAGCAGCATGCTGATGCCCAGACCTATCGAGCTCAAATGAATGTTTGGGTTCGTACTTTTAAAGATCTTGAGCACACCTTTGCTCAAGTTAGTTTGCTTGCTATTGAGAATCAAAAACTTACTTTGATATTGCTGCTGGCACTGTCTGCGTTTATCACAACATGGAAGCGTAATCATATTGCGTTTAGGTCGATTCATAGTCGAATGGATCACTACGTTTCGAATGTAGGGCAGTTGTTTGCCAATGCCTGTCTTGGGTTGTCTACCGTCGCGTTTTACCAAGGCTCTTACGCATCGGGGACTGAGGTTACCAACCCTGAGTTAATGATTATCCTTATGCTCGGGTGTTTTAGCTTATGCGGTCTGAATCTATATCAGTTACTCAATCCATCGCCAGATCTTGAGCCTGGAGGTAAACCCTGGCTTGCCTTTATAGCGATACCTATTCATAGTATTATGCTGTTAGCAGCGATCTTTCAGTTTTTTATTGTTGAGTCGCACTATCCAGGTATTGCTATCTATTTTACTCAAATCTTTCAGCTAACTAATCTTCATTTAGCAATTGGTCTTTATATTCTGGTTGGTATGCTGCTTAAAGAAACGCTTCTTGGTGCAAAATTGTTTGAGGTGTTTAAACCTTGGCACCTGCCGCCTGAATTGCTTGCATTTGTTGCTATCGCATTGATGGCATTCCCGACTGCTTATACCGGTGCTTCGGGCATTATCATTATTGCGATGGGCGCGGTTGTTTATCAAGAGATGAGGCGAGTAGGGACTCGTCGTCAGTTGTCGCTTGCCGTGACAGCAATGACGGGTTCAGGTGTTGTGCTAAGGCCTTGTTTGCTTGTAGTTGGTATTGCAATACTTAATAAAGAAGTTGTGACAGACGAGCTGTTTCATTGGGGCTTCAGGGTTTTTCTTCTGAGTATGCTCGTGTTTGCGGTATTTGCAATGATTACACGAAAGGACCCTATGAAAATTGTACCGGCAAGTGAAGCATTGTTACCTTCTCTTAGAAATTTGATGCCACTTCTTCCTTATGTTGGGATTCTGGTCGCTGCGCTCTTTCTTTACGACATATTGCTAGATGCTCAACTTGACGAATTTACGGCACCTGTCATGCTGCCAATTATCGTTATGGCAGTTTTAGTGTTTGAACGTAAATTTAGTAGGGATTTCCATCAGCGAAATGAAAGTGCTAAGGCGAGTCCGACGATATCTTCAGCCTTTTCCAGTTCTGTAGATAACTCATCCATACAAATTGGCGCCTTACTGATGTTAATGGCTTGCTCGTTTACAGTTGGCGGCATTATAGAACGGGGCGGCGGCGTACTAGAGATACCCGAATTCTTCGGCTCTACCTACGGCACGATGGCGTTTCTCGTTCTGTTTTTGGTGATGATCGGCATGGTAATGGACCCCTTTGGTGCGCTTATCCTGGTTACAGGTACGATTGCTCCGGTTGCTTATGCTGCCGGAATCAATCCGATTCACTTCTGGATGACCTGCTTGATGGCTTTCGAACTTGGTTATTTGAGTCCGCCGGTTTCGTTAAATCACCTACTTACCCGTCAGGTTGTGGGTGATGAGGAAGTCAGTCTCGCTTTAAAAGAGGGCGATTCCTTTTATTATCGCCACGAGCGTTTACTTCTTCCGCTTATGGTTATGGGTACAACACTCATTCTTGTTGCTTTCGTTCCATTAGCATTCATCGATCAATAAGGTTGCTAGAATGGAACGCGTAGCAAAACGTGAGGAGCAATTAGAGCAACTTGAACGGCAGAGTGAAAGTGACTTGCCAGAAATAATTTCTGGCATGAGTGATGAACAATTTGAAGCTGTGTTTGATTTGGTTGAGTCGGTGCTCGAACGTGAAAGAAAAGGATTTGATCGTTTTTTCGAGTCTATCTCTCAAACGCTTAGATATATCCCCAACTTTCTCGTGCTTGCGATTACAAACAAATATATCGACCCACCCATTGCGGCAAGAATTACATCTAAGCTCCCCATTAAGAGTGCTGTTCAAATAGCAAAAGGTTTGTCTGTTGAGTATGTCTGTGAAACAGCGGTCTTTATGAATGAGCGCTATGCAGCCGAATTGCTAGCTCGGCTGCCGAAAAAACAGGCGCAAGATGTAATTGCCTGCTTGGCTGAGCAACACCCCTTGCGTGTATTGGATATACTGGAATATGCAGACAAAAGCTTGTTAAAAAGCATGGTTAAGCACGGTTTGACGCTGGCAGTACTTGAAAAAGACTTAAACGAGTTGAGGCTAGTGACCTTTAAGAAGCTGCACGCATTAGCGTAGTTCGCCAAGCAAAGCTCGCTAAAGATGCTTCGCGAGGTGCTCTGCGGCTTTGTCGAAAAGATCCTCTCCTTTATCGATCCAATGAATTTCCTGCCCCTTCTTTTCTATATTCCTAAACCACTTACTTTGTTGTTTTGCAAAAGCGTGAATGGCTGAATTGAGTTTTTGGTACATATCGTTGTAACTCAGCTCACCTTGCAAGTATTGTGCGACAAAGCGATATTCAAGGCCGAAGAAGTGTAACTTTTCCCAGGGAAGGCCTTGTTGTCTGAGTGTTTCTACTTCCTCTATCATGCCTTCTTCAAGCCGTGCCTTAAGCCTCGCTGTGATTCTAGCCTTTATTTCTTCGCGCTCTAAGCGAATGCCTATCGTAAGGGGTGTAAAAGTGGGAAGCTCCAGTGGCTTTAGATCTTTGCTGTCGGCTACTGCTATTTCGATTGCTTTAATGATGCGGTCTCGGCTTAACAAGTCGGTTGTGTTGTGTAAATTTTTGTCAAAACTTAGCAATAGCTCGATTAATTCGCGTTCTGATTTATTTTCCATTTCCTGACGTGCTTTTTCGTCAGACTTCGCTATCGTTAATTCATAACGGTTTAATATGGCATCTAGATACATCCCTGTTCCGCCCACTAAAAACGGCAGTTGTTCGCGTTTGACGATATTGGTGAAAGCTGTGGAGAAATGTTGGGCGTAGGCGAAAAGGTTGAATTCCTCTTGCGGCTCCACAATGTCGATTAGGTGATGGGGGACTTCTTCGTATTCATCGAGATCTTTGCCTGTACCAATGTCCATGCCCCGGTATACCTGGCGAGAGTCGGCAGAGATTATCTCACCTGAAAACTGACGGCAAAGCTCTACAGCTAATGAGGTTTTACCACTTGCCGTAGGGCCTAGAATGGTAACTAGTTTGGCTTGATGAGAATCTGTCATATTAATCTGTAATAAGTATTGAACTAACA
>NZ_LWFE01000381.1:0-1017 GCF_001635675.1 Oleiphilus sp. HI0061
CCCAAAACAAGCCTTAGACGCTTGGTTTTCAAACTCATGATTTCTCTCTCGTTGGCCATTGCTAGAAAACAGTGCGTGCAATATTTTTCAACTTTTCGTAAAAACTCTCCAGATCCCTGTTTTGAGCGCACTCAATTTTCATCTTGTTGTGAAAAAAGAGAGTTAGCTTAACTTTGTGGTCACTGAGCATAATCGTGTAACCGTCATAACTCAGTTCGAGGCTAATTTGCTGATAAATAAGCTTGCCTCCCTCCATGCTTCCTTTTTGCCGAATGCATTCAGCTGCCAGCATGACTACCTTTGGTTCAATATGCTGTTCCAAGTTCCCAACTCCTAAAATTAGAATGTGCCCCAAGACCACACCGAGCATTTAAAAGCTTATACGCATCAACGCGTCAATGGATCACCCCATGCACTGATCCAAAATGAAACCTGCTTCGTAAGTGCCTGAAACACCCTCAGCGCACTACGGAATCCATATGCTCATTAAACAACGAAGAGTTCTATACTGGTTTACTCGAGACCTGCGAATTCATGACAACCAGGCGCTGCACGCCATAAAAAGCGCCGATCGCCTACTGTGCATCTATGTCGTAGACCCTAGATGGTTTCAGCAGAAGCTATGGCAGCAACCTTCCATCAGCAAACATCGCTGGCAGTTCACCTTGGAATGCATTCAGGATTTAAAACAAAACCTCGCACGATATGACCAAGAGCTGATTGTTTTATATGGTGATACAACTGAGCTGATATCCAACCTTATCAATAATTACGGCTTTAGTGACCTCGTATTGACTCAGTCTTCCGGTTCTTATGAGCGGCACATCCTTAAAGCGATTCGCAGGAAATGCTCCGAGGCTGCGGTAATAGAATATGAACAATACACGATCTTCAATGAGTTAGAACTACCGTTTAAGGTCTCTCAGTTACCCCAAACATACTCACGCTTCAGGAAATCAATTGAAAATCAAGGTGTCCCTGACCCCCTTCCTGCCCCCAAATTCCTGCCAATCATGC
>NZ_LWFE01000382.1:0-936 GCF_001635675.1 Oleiphilus sp. HI0061
ATCATCGTTTTTATCTAGCTGTACCTGAACTTGTTCTTGATCGACAGGTACATATTTTCTTATCACCTCGAGAATCTCTTGTTGGAGCTGAGGTAAATAATCAGGTTGTTCACGTTTACCTCGTTCATGTGCGACGATGATTTGTAAACGTTCTTTAGCGATTGATGCAGTGTTCTTTTTGCTGCTTTTAAAGTAATCGAAAAAACTCATGCTGTTGTAGACCCCTTAAACATACGTTTAAAGAAGCCCTTTTTCTCTGTTTGCAAGAAGCGATGAGGCAGCTCGTTACCTAGCAGTCTCTCTACAGCATCCGAGTAGGCTTGTCCGGCATTGCTTTCTTGGTCGTGAATAACAGGAACCCCTTGGTTTGAAGAGGATAGTACTGCCTGAGACTCAGGTATAACGCCTAGTAGTTTCACGGCCAGAATATCTTTTACATCTTCTACATTAAGCATTTCGCCTCTATCGACTCGCTCTGGGTTATAGCGAGTTAGTAGCAGGTGCTCTTTGACGGGTTCTAGTCCTTGCTCGGCACGTCGAGATTTACTGTTCAGGATACCAAGGATTCGGTCAGAATCCCTGACTGAAGATACTTCAGGGTTTGTGACGATAATCGCTTCATCGGCAAAATACAGAGCCATCTGTGCGCCGTGTTCAATACCGGCAGGTGAGTCACAGATAATGAAGTCGAAAGTCTTGGCAAGTTCAGATAGAACTTTTTCAACACCATCTTCGGATAGGGCATCTTTATCACGAGTCTGAGACGCTGGCAGGATGTACAGATTTTCAACCTGCTTATCCTTGATAAGTGCTTGGTTAAGTGTCGCTTCGCCATTGATGACATTTACGAAATCGTAAACGACGCGTCGTTCACAGTTCATAATTAAGTCCAGATTTCGTAGACCTACATCAAAATCAATGACTACTGTTTTTTTG
>NZ_LWFE01000383.1:0-960 GCF_001635675.1 Oleiphilus sp. HI0061
TATTGCACCTATGAAAAGATTGAAAAATCACTCGCTTATTCAATTAAGCAAATGATTCAAAACTCTTATGACACCAAAGCTGGAAAACCAAAAGGATACTTTGCAAGGCTATGGCCAACTGAGACCATGGTTGTTTGGGTCGCCATTTTGCTAGCAGTATATTTAATGATTTATTACTTTCCTGAGCTGCTCTAATCGAGCAGCTTTTCAACTAAGTAAATCTTTATTAGCTCCAAGAGTCCCTAGCTAGGTTGTATTCTATTTTGCGTACATAGATCATAATACCTCCGGTTACACTCCCTCGTTTTTTGACATATTTGCCTTCGGTTTCTAGGCTTTATATTAGCCTCTACTCATTACAGGGACTTAAAGCTATGAGATTACCATCCTATTTATTCCGCCTAGTATTACTATGTTTTGCCACCTTTGGCTCCAATATCATATTGGCAGACCCTGTCTGGATCGACGTGAGAAGTAAAATTGAACACACTTTCGACCATATAGATGGTGACCTACGTGCCACCCACAACGAAATCGTTCCTATAGTTAGCCGGCAGTATCCCGACAAAAACACTGAGATTGTTGTTTATTGCGCCAGGGGTGTGCGCGCGGAAAAAGCGAAGAATGCTTTGATTGCAGCCGGGTATAGCAGAGTTACAAATGCAGGTGGCATTGACGATGTGCGGCAGAAACGCAATATTTCAACAGATTAAATTCACCATGCACTACCCGCAAGGTATTAAATAACTTATCCAAGAATAAAATGAGCGCAGGTTAATCTAGCTGATACTTAGGCCGCACTGGCGATAGCTAATTATCGTTAATTATGAGTGGATTACGCCCACAAGACTAATTGTTAGTGCTATCATTATCGAATACGCTAAATTATTAATTGTTCTGAGAAAAGTAGCTGTGACAAAACGTTCTGAGCAGAAACAAAAAACACGAAGAGCTTTATTA
>NZ_LWFE01000384.1:0-1050 GCF_001635675.1 Oleiphilus sp. HI0061
CCCTGCAGCGCTTCCAGCATCGAGCTTTGTGTTGTCACTATATCGACTTTTGTCGGCGCAGCGCCAAAGTCAATTCCTAGCATATTAGGTAAAAAAGGTAGAGTGCAGAGAAAAAATAGCCCAATAGTCAGTTTTTTGGGAGACGTCATTCAAACTTCCGAAATATGGTGACGTGGTGCGATGGCATTAAAGAAGTATAGTAGAAATGTCTTCAAGTTCACGTCAGTATGCAAATAATAGGAAAGTCGCTATGCTTTGGTTACACTGAACAAATGGATAGTCTTGGTATGCTTTTGTTTTTTGGGTGCAACTAGCCAAATTGGGTTTAGATGAATTATGAGCGAACAAGCAAAAGCGCTGATTACCGAAATATTTGATGCAGCTTGTGTTAAGCAGTTTGAAAGCTTGGGCTGTCAAATAGAAGTAACGGATAGAAGTTCATATTCCCGAGAAGTGATGGCTTCGTATATTACGGCAGGCTCTGAAGACCTGACAATTTCTTTGCTATTAAAAACACCGCGTTTACTATTAGCGTAAACTATGCCGATAGTTGATGTAGATAGAATTGGTGACCCAAGTTTTCAAGAAGATTGGAATTGTGAATTGGCCAACCGTTTTCTAGGTAGAATAAAAAATAGCTTGGTGCAGCATAATTGTCGGTTGGCTATCGGTTTGCCCGAGGTGATGAGTAAGTCAGATATGAAACACTTTCACTGCGATGGTGAAGAGATTGTTCGTCACTTTTCCATTAGCAGTGAAATAACCGATAGCGTGATGGACTGCCACCTATACGTAGACTTCCACAACGATGCTCTTTATTTAACTGAAGGCCGTCGACCAGTTGAGGACCAAGGTAACGAGGGCGACTTGGTAATCCTGTAGCGCCTAGCTATTGGGCCAAAACGAACGTTATAAATCGTCCCACCACTCTTTAAGCTCTGCCTCTAAACGCTTTTTCTCCTGATGATCTTCAATTGCTCTTCTTGCTTGGGAGCGGCGCTTTGCACGATCTTTTTTCTTTGATTCGCTTTGCTTTTGATGAAGTTCGTG
>NZ_LWFE01000385.1:0-1062 GCF_001635675.1 Oleiphilus sp. HI0061
CTGTGTTAAAGGTTAAGCGGCGGCTAACGTCGTCACTTACTTTAGCAATCGTTTCATGCGTTTTTAAGCGAAGCGCTTTCTGCTCTTTGTTCAGGCTGGCAACATCGAGTGCAGCCACATCGCCCTGAGAAACGTGAGAATACACCTGGCGCCAGATACGCTTAAGGAAACGGTTTGAACCTTCAACCGCACTGTCAGACCATTCCAATGATTGCTCAGGAGGCGCAGCAAACATAATAAACAAACGAACGGTATCAGCACCAAACTGGTCGATGGTGGTTTGTGGGTCAACACCGTTGTTCTTAGATTTCGACATCTTGCTCATGCCAGAAGACAACACTTCGCTACCGTCAGACTTGCGCTTGCAGCTAATGGTTTTGCCTTTTTCGTCCGTCTCGATATCGACTTCAGCTGGCGCGATCCAGATCTTGCCACCTTTATCGTCTTCCTGATAGAAGCTTTCAGCCAATACCATGCCTTGGCATAACAGACGCTTGAACGGCTCGTCACAATTTACCAAGCCGACATCTCGTAACAGTTTGTGGAAAAAGCGCGCATAAAGCAGGTGCAAAATAGCGTGCTCAATACCACCAATATATTGGTCTACAGGCAGCCAGTAATTTGCCGCGCCTGGGTCTAACATGCTGTCAGCAGACTGAGGTGAACAGTAACGTGCGTAATACCAAGACGATTCCATAAAGGTATCGAAGGTATCTGTTTCACGTAGTGCAGGCTGACCATTATGAGTCGTCTTTGCCCACTCCGGGTCGCTCTTGATAGGTGAGGTGACACCGTTCAGCTCAACGTCTTCAGGCAGTACAACAGGCAGCTCATCTAAAGGAACAGGAATCGCGCTGCCGTCTTCAAGATTCTTGATCGGGATAGGTGTGCCCCAGTAACGCTGGCGAGAAACACCCCAGTCACGCAAGCGATAGTTAATACGCTTTTTGCCAGTGCCTAGCGCTTCGAACTTGGCAACAATGGCATCAAAGGCTTCTGCCGAGCTTAGGCCGGTGAATTCACCTGAAGTCACCAATACGCCTTTTTCAACAAAAGCTTCTT
>NZ_LWFE01000386.1:0-711 GCF_001635675.1 Oleiphilus sp. HI0061
CCAGGAAGTAAATAAAGAAGCCCAGGCCAAATACACCGTATACGATAGAGGGAACACCGGCGAGGTTGTTAACCGCGATTCGGATAATTCGGGTAATTGCACCCTGGTGTGCATATTCACGCAAGTAAACAGCGGCGATAACGCCTAGTGGTGTCACCATGATAGACATGACGATTACCATCAAAACCGTACCGTAAATAGCGGGGAAGATACCGCCTTCTGTGTTGGCTTCACGCGGGTCATCGCTAACAAACTCAACTAGCTTCTCAATATAGAAGGAGATCTTCTCAGCCAGCGACATTTTGTTAGGCTGGAATGCGCGAACAACGTGGGCTATCTCGATTTCTCGCTCTTGGCCATCCGCTGTTGTTGCGACGAGACTGTCACGATTGATTTGCGTGTATAAATCACTCAGGCGTGATTGCAGCCCTTTGTATTGATTATCGAGCGCTGCGCGTTCTTCTTTAAGCGCTAATTGACGCTGAGCTGTTAGCTCATTGTTTAGCTCATAAGAGCGCTCTTTTAGGCGTAAACGCTCGATTTGGCTGTTGATGCTGCCGATCTCGGCCTTTTCGATCGTATAGATCTCATCATGAATGCTCAATGCACGTTCGATACGCTTGCTCAGTTCATCCCATGCGCCATTTCCAGAGGCGACAACCTGGCCGCTTTCTTTTACATCTTTAAGGTAGCCGTAGAAGTTACCCCATT
>NZ_LWFE01000387.1:0-1528 GCF_001635675.1 Oleiphilus sp. HI0061
GGGTTTGCTTGACTCAGGGCGGTGTCTGATTGTTTGTCCGTGACAACCGATGGCGCAAACATCGCTACTATTCTTGTTGGCTTTCTTGAGTAAATCGTTCACGGTTTCCGCAATAGCTTCACCTAGCTCGACACTGGCTTCGCCAAGGCGGTCTATCTCATTGTCGCCTGGTAGTGACAATGACTGAAGTTTCGACTTAAGCGAGCTTGAAAATGGTGCGCTAAATGATTCAATGCCGGTGGTTTTGTTTTCAGATATTGAGGCAAGGACGGTATCGATTCCGTCCATGCTGGTGCCAGACATGACGCCTATATATAGTTTGTCTGCCATATCAGGGACTCTATCTGTACTTACTGATTAGAGGCGACTTGATAACTTTCTGAAAAGGTCTCGAGCTGTGCCAAGTGTGAGTGTGTTGCTTTCTTAAAGCGAGCAAGCTCCTTTTTAGGGATAGGGCTCGCGTGTGGCAGTTTCACCTTTAGAGAGTTTTTGTGGACACCGTTAACTCTAAATTCATAATGAAGATGGGGCCCTGTTGAACGTCCTGTGCTACCGACATAGCCAATGATTTGGCCTTGCTTAACGCGCTTGCCCGAGCGGATGCCGCGTGCGTAGCCATTCATGTGAGCATAAAGAGTGGTGATGCTTTGTCCGTGTTGGATGATGACAGTTTTACCGTAACCACCTTTTCTGGCTGCATGAATAACCTTGCCGTCACCAGTAGCTTTGATTGGCGTGCCGGTCGCCGCGGCGTAGTCAGTGCCTTTGTGCGCTCTGATTTTATGTAGAATAGGGTGCTTGCGACGCAGGTTGAAGCGTGAGGAGATGCGAGCGAAGTCGACAGGCGTTCTGATAAAGGCCTTCCGCATGCTTTTTCCGTCAGGAGTAAAGTAATTACTAATGCCGTTTTCTTGTTCATAGAGGACGGCAGAAAGTTCTCGTTCACGGTTGTGGAAGTTGGCCGCTAAAATTCTGCCGTTTTTGTACTTTTCTCCGTCTAGGTATAACTCTTCATAGATTAGGTTGAACTTGTCGCCGGAGCGGATATCTAAAATGAAGTCGATATCCCAGCCGAAAATATTGGCTAGCTCCATAATTTGCGACTGTGAGAGCCCGGCCTTTTGCCCTGCAAGGAATAATGAGCTTTCTATAG
The DNA here is from genome assembly GCF_001635675.1 of Oleiphilus sp. HI0061. Lineage (NCBI taxonomy): Bacteria > Pseudomonadati > Pseudomonadota > Gammaproteobacteria > Oceanospirillales > Oleiphilaceae > Oleiphilus > Oleiphilus sp. HI0061. The sequence goes on from NZ_LWFE01000387.1 coordinate 1,154, forward strand.
TTCCCTCACCGTAGGCGATATGAATATCCGGGGTGCGAGTAACAACTTCTTTAGTGAAAGAATTGTTTTCATCCCGTTTAAATACAATTGACTTAAGGGGGGAGCGAACCAGTTTGATTTGGGAAAGTTGCTCGTTCTCATCGTTAAGAAAGGCGATTTTTTCGCCAGGGTAAATGTTAGCAATCTGCTTTGCAGCTTTCGACGAGTGTATAACGGAGTACATGATTTTATCGTTGTACCCGGCTTTAGCAAATAGTGTTGATAATGTATTGCCTGATTTGATATCAAAACTCTGCCAGTTTTCGACTTTAGGCGTTGGGCTGGCAATCAGGGGCTGCTGGCTGGGCTCTTGCGTGTTTAATGCTTTAACGCTCT